>JANONH010000570.1:0-4285 GCA_031420735.1 Methylibium sp. | reverse complement strand
AGGTAGATCGCCGCGGCGGTGAGAAAGGCCTCGAAGGGCAGGTAGTGGCGGGCGTTGACTTCGCGCGCGGCGCCGGTGAGGTCGAGCAGGGTGACGACGCTGGCCAGCGAAGTGGCGTGCAACATGAGCACGGCCTCGTTGCCGTAAGCCGGCAGGGCGCGGCGCAGGGCCGAGGGCAGCAAGATGCGCCGCCACACCTGCGCGCGCCCGAGGCCGAGCGCGCGTGCGGCTTCCACTTCGCCGTGCGGCGTGGCGCGCAGCGCGCCGGCGATGATCTCGGTGGTGTAGGCGCAGGTGTTAAGGGCAAAGGCCAGGCAGGCGCAGAACCAGGCCGACTGCAGGTAGGGCCAGGCAAAGCTCGCGCGCACCGCCTCGAACTGCGCCAGGCCGTAGTAGACGAGAAAGAGCTGCACCAGCAGCGGCGTGCCGCGCACCGCATAGGTGAAGAGCCACACCGGCCCGTGGGCCCAGCGCGAAGGCAGCACCCGCAGCACCGCCAGCGGCAGCGCGCACACGAGGCCGAGCGCGAGCGAAATGCCGAGCAACTGCAAGGTGACGACCAGGCCACTGGCGTAGAGCGGCAGGCTCTCGGCGATGGGCTCCCAGTTCACAGCGCGCCCGACCTCACGCCTACTGAGACGCGGCGCTGCAGCGCTTTGAAGCCCCATTCGCTGGCGCTGGTGATGGCCAGGTAAATGAGCCCGGCGGCCGCATAGAAAACGAAAGGCTCGCGCGTGGCTCCGGCCGCCTGGGTGGCGCGCAGCATCATGTCGTCCAGGCCGATCACCGAGACGATGGCGGTCGACTTCACGAGCACCAGCCAGTTGTTTGAAAGCGCCGGCAGCGCATGGCGCAGCATCTGCGGCAGCTCGATGCGCAGGAGCACCTGCGCGCGGCCCATGCCGCAGGCCAGGCCCGCCTCGCGCTGGCCCGCGGGCAGGGCCAAAAAAGCGCCGCGGAAGGTTTCGCTCAGGTAGGCGCCGAACACGAAACCGATGGTGAGCGTGCCGGCGAGGAAGGGGTCGACGTCGACGTAATCGGCGTAGCCGAGCTGCTGCGCCAGGGCATTGACCGCGAGCTGGCCGCCAAAGAACACCAGCAGCATCAACACCAGGTCGGGCACGCCGCGCACCAGCGTGGTGTAGGCCAGCGACAGTGCCGCCAAGCCGCGCGAGCGCGAGAGTCGCGCGCTGGCGAACGCGAGGCCAAGTGCCGCCGCCAGCACCAGCGAGGCCAGCGCCAGCGCCAGCGTCAAGAGCGTGCCTTGCAGGAGGGCGGGTCCGTAACCGTAAAGCATGGGCCGGGCGTCAGGCGGCGCGCATCGGGCGGCCGGGCATCAAACGGCCGGGCATCAGGCGGTGCGCATCAGCGGCAGGCATCTGGCGCCGGTCATCACGGCGCGCATCACGGCGCGCCGTAGACGTCGAAGTCGAAGTATTTGTCTTGCAGCTTCTTGTAGGTGCCGTCGGCGCGGATCGCCTGGATGGCCGCGTTGAGCCGCGCCTGCAGCGCGGTGTCTTGTTTGCGCACGGCGATGCCCGAGCCTTCGCCGAAGATGGCCGGGTCGTTGTAGCTCGGGCCAACGAAGGCGTAGCCCTTGCCGCGCGGCGTCTTGAGGAAGCCGGCGTCGGCGGCCACGCTGTCTTGCAGCGTGGCGTCGATGCGCCCGGCCGCGAGGTCGAGAAAGACTTCGTCTTGCTTGGTGTAGCGCACGATCTGTGCGGCCTTGAAGGTGTCGGTGGCGAAGCGGTCGTGGACGGTCGAGCGCTGCACGCCGATTTTCTTGCCGGCCAGGCCTTCGGGCGAAACCACCAGCGCACTGCCGGCGCGAGCGATAAAGCGCGCCGGCGTGTTGTAGTAGCGCTCGCTGAAGGCGACCTGCTTCTTGCGCTCGGCGGTGATGGCCATGGAGGCGACGATGGCGTCGAACTTGCGCGCCTGCAGCGCCGGGATCATGCCGTCGAAGTCTTGCTGCACCAGCGTGCACTGCACCTGCATCTGGGCGCACAGCGCACGCGCGATGTCGATGTCGAAGCCTTCGAGCGCGCCCGAGGGCGTGACGGCGCTAAAGGGCGGGTAGGCGCCTTCGACGCCGATGCGCAGCTTGCCGGGCTCGGCCGCATGGGCCGCCGTGGGCAGCCACAGGGCGGCCGCCAGCAGGGCGCCCAAGATCCTGGCGAGCACGGGGAAGACGGAAAGCACGGGGAGCAGGGAGCGACGTTTCATGCTGGCCTTAAAAGGAAGAGCCGGCGCCTGCCGGCAAGAACGAGCGGCCCGCTGACGCAGCCGCCGGTGCCGCGCGCGGCGCCCACGGCCGCCGCGCGCGCCCGCATGCAGGCAAAGGCTCGCATGCTAATTGGCGGCTGCGTACTGGTTCTTGTGCTCACCGAGCGCAGCCCCGCATGCAGGCAAAGGCTCGCATGCTAATTGGCGGGGCGCTGCTGCTCGCGCGCCGGCCCGGCGGGCGGCGGCAGCGCCGGTGCCGCCTTGGCAGCGGCCGGGCGCTCGAGCGGCTGGTAGAGCGGGCGGGTCATGATGACGGGCGTGACGTCGAGCGCGAGGTTGAGCACGGTGTAGTCTTCGCCGCCGAAGGCGCCGGTGTACCAGCCGCGGCTCTCAGGCAGGCGGCGCAGCCGGAACTCGAAGCCGAGGTCGGGCTGGGGGTCGTCTTGCGGCGGTATGCCGGCAAAGGCCAGGCCGAAGGCCTCGTTCTCGTGGTTGTCGATCAGGTTGCCCATGGCGCTGACGAGCGCCGCGTCGCCCAGGATGTCGGGCACGAAGGGCATGCGCCGGAAATAGGGCTTGAAGTCGGGCGAGTTCGGGTCGATCGACATGCCGGCAAGTTTTTGCGGCGAGGGCGTGGTGGTGCCGGTGGCGAAGTCGTGGCGGTCGCCGCGGTCGAGGTAGGTCAGGCGCGCGTTCTTGAGGTTGAAGGCGCCGAGCCCGTCGTCGTGCGTGGCGTCTGCCAGGTCGACCAGCAGCACGCCCTTGCCGCCGATCACTTCGACCTGGTTGCCGTGCAGGATGGCGGCACTGTTTTCTTCCACACCCAGGCCCAGGCGGTAGCCTTTTTGCAGCATGAGCGGCAGCATGCGGCCGATGCGCCCGCGCTTTAAAAAGTGCTGGTCGATAAAGAGTTCGGGCCCGACAAAGCCGAGGCCGCGGTCGATTTCGCGGCCTTCTTCGGCACGGCCGGCCTTGAGCACGCCCAGCACGTTGGCGGCGTCGCGGAACATGGTCTCGCTCATCACGGCCGCACCGGCGCTGGTGCCGGCGATCACGCCGCCGGCGTCGACCACCGACCAGATGGCTTCAAGCAGCGGCGTGCGCCCGCCGTCGGCTTGCAGCAGCGCGTCGGTGATGCGCGCCTGCGCACCACCGGCGAAGAACACGCCGCGCGCGCGCCTGACCGTGGCCGCCAGCGCGGCGTCTTGCACCGCCTCGGCGACGTCGCGGCCGGCCCAGCGCGGCGAGACCGGCAACAGCTCGGCCAGCGCGCCCTGCGCCGACAGTGCCTCGGCGATGCGCGCTCCCGTGGTTTCGGGGTTGGCGGCGGCCAGGGGCACCACCACCCAGCGCGCGCCCGCGCCGCCCGAGAGCTGCACCAGGCGTGCCCAAACCTCCGCGTTGTCGTATTTAAGCGCGCCGCCGATCGGCACCACATAGCCGCGCCTTGGCATGATGGCCGGCGCGCCCGCCACCGGCGCCGAAGCGGCGCGCGGCGCGGCAGGTGCGGCTACGGCAGGGCTCTTACCGAGCGCAGCCTTGGAGGCAGCGGGTGTAGCGGCCTGCTGGGCCAGCGCCGTTAAGCTCCCGAGCGCAAGAGAGACGAGCAGTGCCAGGGGCCAGATGCGACAGGCGAAGCCGCGGGGCGCAGGCGGCGAGGTGGGGCGCACGGCCAGGGCCGAAAGCGCGCGGCGTGGAGGCGGCGCTGGCAACGCGAAGCGCGCGGGCAGGGTCGCCGCGCGGGGCGGCGCTTGGGCGGGCAAGGACGGCGGCGTGCGCGGGGCAGTCAAGCAGGCGGGCGTGGGGGGCAGGCTCACCCGCCGAGTATCGGCGTGCCGGCCGCAGGGCCCGCAGGCTGCAGGGCAAAGTCGAGTGTTTCGCGCTGGTCGAACACGAAGCACTCGCCCTCGAAGTGGCGCGCACCCACGGCTGCGAAGTAGGCCAGGATGCCGCCTTCGAGCTGCAGCGCATGCGGCACGCCGCGCTCGGCCATGAGCAGCGCGGCCTTTTCGCAGCGGATGCCGCCGGTGCAGTAGCTCACCACGGTCTTGCCGGCGAG
>JANONH010000569.1:0-3121 GCA_031420735.1 Methylibium sp. | reverse complement strand
GAACTCGAACAACCGGCGCTCACCGCCGACGGCTGTGAACCCGGCGCCCGCGTCACCGAGCGCGTGCTGGTGCTCGACTCCGAGCGCGCGCAGTTCACCTTCACCGGCATCGACACCGCGCCGGTGCCCTCGCTGCTGCGCGGTTTCTCGGCGCCGGTGCGCGTCGACTCCGACTTCGGCGAAGCCGAGTGGCTGGTGCTGCTGGCGCACGACAGCGACCCCTTCAACCGCTGGGAGGCCGGCCAGCGCCTGGCCCTCACGCGCCTCGTCGAGGCGGTGCGCTCGGGCACCGAGCCGCAGCTCGGCGAGGCCTTCACCGAAGCCTTGCGCCGCCTGCTGCGCGAGCCCCTGCTCGCGGCCGCCTTCAAGGACCTGGTGCTCACGCTGCCGAGCGAAAGCTATGTGGCCGAGCAGCTCGGCGACGCGGTCGACCCCGCGCGCATCCACGCTGCGCGCTGTGCGCTGCGCCGCGAGCTCGCACTGGCGCTGCACGACGACTGGCTGTGGGCGTGGCAGGCGCACCAACCGGCGGGCGGCTATTCGCCCGACGCCCAGAGCAGCGGCGCGCGCGCCCTGGCCAACCATGCGCTGGCCATGCTGGTGCTGCAGGCCCAGCACAGCGGTGACACTGTGTGGCCGGGCAAAGCGCTGCAGCGCTTCAAGGACGCCAGCAACATGACCGACCGCCTGGGCGCACTCTCGGCCCTGGTCGATGCCCACAGCACCCTGGCGGAAACCGCACTCGAGCGCTTTCATGCGGCGTGGCGACACGAGCCGCTCGCGCTCGACAAATGGTTCGCGCTGCAGGCCGGCGCCAGCGAACACGAAGGCCGCGTTTTCGCTCGCGCGCGCAGCCTGCTGCGCCACCCCGACTTCTCGCTGAAGAACCCGAACCGCGCACGCAGCGTGCTCTCGACCCTGTTTCTCAACAACCCCGCCGCCTTCCACCGCCCCGACGCCGCCGGCTACGTGTTCTGGGCCGATTGCGTGTGCGAGACCGACGCCACGAACCCGCAGCTCGCCTCGCGCCTGGCGCGCGCCCTGGACCGCTGGCGCTGCCTGGCCGAGCCCATGCAGAGCGCCGCACGCGAAGCCCTGAGCCGGGTGGCGCAAAAGGCCGAGCTCTCCAAAGACACGCGCGAGATCGTCACGCGCGCCCTGCAAGCCTGAAGCCAACGCCCCGGCCGCTGCGCCGGGCGCACCCCGAGGAGCACCCTGCCCATGGCCAAGAAGATGAATGCTTTCTACGCGCAGTCCGGCGGCGTGACCGCCGTCATCAACGCCTCGGCCTGCGGCGTCATCGAAACCGCGCGCCAGCACAAAGACAAGATCGGCAAGGTCTTTGCCGGTCGCAACGGCATCGTCGGCGCGCTGACCGAAGACCTCATCGACACCAGCAAGGAATCCGCCAGCGCCATTGCCGCGCTGCGCAGCACGCCCTCTGGCGCCTTCGGTTCGTGCCGCTACAAGCTGAAGTCGCTCGAAGCCAACCGGCGCGAATACGAACGGCTCATCGAAGTCTTCAAGGCGCACGACATCGGCGTGTTTTTCTACAACGGCGGCGGCGATTCGGCCGACACCTGCTTCAAGGTGAGCCAGTTGTCGCAGTCGCTGGGCTACCCGCTGCAGGCCATCCACGTGCCCAAGACGGTGGACAACGACTTGCCCATCACGGATTGCTGCCCCGGCTTTGGCTCGGTGGCCAAGTACGTGGCCGTCTCCACGCTCGAAGCCAGCTTCGACGTGCGCTCGATGTGCCTCACCTCCACCAAGGTGTTCGTGCTCGAGGTGATGGGCCGCCACGCCGGCTGGATCGCCGCAGCGGCGGGCCTGGTCGAAGACCACGGCATTCCCGTCGTCATCTTGTTTCCCGAGATCGAGTTCAACGAGAAAAAATTCATCGCGCGGGTCGACGCACTCGTCAAGCAGCACGGCTACTGCTCGGTGGTGGTCTCCGAAGGCTGCCACCACCCAGGGGGCAAGTTTCTTGCCGAGCAGGGCACGCGCGACGCCTTCGGCCACGCGCAACTCGGCGGCGCCGCCCCGGTGGTGGCCAATATGCTCAAGCAGGCCCTGGGCCACAAGTTCCATTGGGCCGTGGCCGACTACCTGCAGCGCGCCGCGCGTCACATCGCCTCCAAGACCGACGTGAAGCAGGCCTACGAGCTCGGCAAGAAAGCGGTCGAGCTGGCCGTCAAGGGCGAGAACGCGGTCATGCCGACCATCGTGCGTACGTCCGACTCGCCCTACAAATACAAGATCGGCGTGGCCGCGCTCGCCGATGTCGCCAACGTCGAGAAGTTCATGCCGCGCGACTTCATCACGCAAGACGGCTTTGGCATCACCGACGCCTGCAAGCGCTACCTGCGCCCGCTGATCCAGGGCGAGGATTACCCCAAGTTCGGCAAGGACGGGCTGCCGGTGTATGTGACGCTCAAGAACGTGGCGGTGACCAAGAAGCTCGCCGCCTTCGGGCTGTCTTGACGCGCCCGGTCGGGCGGGCCCGGTGGGAGTGCCGGCCCGCCGCGGCGACCGCACACCGACCCGCCCGCGTCGCCCGCCTTGCTACACTTCCGCCCTTCTCGCCGGTGTAGCTCAGTTGGTAGAGCAGCGCATTCGTAATGCGAAGGTCGGGAGTTCGACTCTTCTCACCGGCACCAGTATGGACGGGCGTCAGCAGGTTTTCGCCTGCTGACTGCCCAACACACCACGCGTCACAACACCCGCAATCGACTTTCGGGTTCGCGTTGCGCTCGAGGCAGGCGCGGGCAAAAAGCTCAGGCAGTCACCGGCGCCGGCTGAACGCGCATCGGCTTGGTCTTGAGCCTCTGCGCGGCTTGCCACACGTCATAGGCGCTTTGCTCCGCCAGCCACAGGCGAGCTTCGCCCCCACGCTTCACGCCCAGCCATGCCTCGATACGCAAGGCCATTTCAGGCGAGATAGCGGCGCGGCCATTCAGCACGCGGGACAGTGCCACGCGGGACACGTCGAGCTGTTGCGCGGCCTGCGTGACAGTCAGCCCGAGCGCAGGCAAAACGTCGTCGCGCAGCGTCAGGCCGGGATGCGGGGGATTGAACATGCGTGCCATCGTCTTGTCTCCGTTTTCAGTGGTGGTCCTGG
>JANONH010000568.1:0-1617 GCA_031420735.1 Methylibium sp. | reverse complement strand
TGAAGCGAAAATCGCTTCAATGCGTCGCGCGGCCAGCGTGATGGGATGCAAGCCCCCGCGTCCGCGGCGCCGGCCCGGCAAGCTCACGTCGAGCGACTCAGAGCGCAGCTGATCGGCCAGTTGCTCCTCTGCAAGCGCTTGACGGCGCGCCGCCAGAAGGGCCTCAACTTGCCGCTTCGCGTTGTTGATTGCTGCGCCGCGCGATTTTTTTTCGTCGCCAGTCAGGTCGGCCAGCAGCTTGAGTTCGACTGTGAGCAAACCACTCTTGCCCACGAAGTGCGCCTTGGCGTCCTCGAGCGATGGCGCGGTGCGCGCCGCCTCGAACGCTGCCTCAGCTTGTTGCACGAGTTGGCTCAATGCGTCCATCGTCTGGTTCGTCGCGGAAAAGAGAAAGGCCGACGCTCGCGAGTCGGCCCTGGCCTTGCAAAGCGGGCGCTGGCCCGCGGTATTAGACGAATTGGGCCTTGACTTGCTCGACGATGCTGCCGAACGCGGCCGGATCGTTGACGGCCATGTCGGCCAATACCTTGCGGTCGAGCCCGATCGCGGCCTTTTTCATTCCGGCCATGAAGCGGCTGTACGTGATGCCGTGGCTGCGCGAAGCGGCATTGATGCGCGCGATCCACAGCCTGCGGAACACGCGCTTGCGGTTACGCCGGTCGCGGTAAGCGTATTGGCCGGCTTTCATCACCGCTTGTTTGGCGATGCGGTAGACGTTCTTGCGGCGACCGCGGTAGCCC
This sequence comes from Methylibium sp., assembly GCA_031420735.1. Taxonomy (GTDB): domain Bacteria; phylum Pseudomonadota; class Gammaproteobacteria; order Burkholderiales; family Burkholderiaceae_C; genus Methylibium. The sequence goes on along the minus strand of JANONH010000568.1, from coordinate 877 downwards.
TTGGCTAACTCGAGGACTTTCTTGTGGCGAGCCCGTGCGGTTACACCGCGTTTGACGCGAGGCATGGTTTATTCCTTCAAGCGTTGGGTGTCGGAGCGCTCTGGCGGCTCAAAGGCCGGCAAAGGGCAACATCTGGGCCATGTGGCCCATGTTGGTCTTGTGCACCGACGTGGTTCCACGCAAGTGGCGCTTGTTCTTGGTGCTCTTTTTGGTGAGGATGTGGCGCTTGAACGCCTGACCCCGCTTGACCGTGCCGCCTGGGCGAACGCGAAAGCGTTTGGCGGCACTCTTCTTCGTCTTCATTTTGGGCATGACTGCTCCTTCTTGCTTGCTTCCGAGAGGCGCTGCGAACCTTTCGCAGACTTTCAGTAGGCCATCGGAAGCTTGTGGGGCCCGCCGACGCGAAGAACGCCGAAGGGCCTGACTCTCTGTAAAACCGCTCGACCTGCTACTTCTTGCGCTTGGGCCCGAGCACCATGATCATCTGCCGCCCTTCGAGCTTGGGCATGTTCTCGACCACCGAAACATCGGTGAGCTCGTCTCGAATCCTCTCGAGCAGGCGCATGCCAATGTCCTGGTGGGTGATCTCGCGTCCCCGGTAGCGCAAAGTGACCTTGCCTTTGTCGCCTTCTTCAAGGAAGCGCCTCAGGTTGCGCATCTTGATCGTGTAGTCGCCTTCGTCGGTACCCGGGCGAAACTTCACTTCCTTGATGTCGATCACGTGCTGCTTGGCCTTGGCCTCCGCCGCTTTCTTCTGCTCTGCGTACTTGAACTTGCCGTAGTCCATGAGGCGGCAGACCGGGGGGTCGGCCGTGGCGGCGATTTCGACCAGATCGACATCGGCCTCGCCGGCCAGACGCAACGCTTCCTGAATGCT
>JANONH010000567.1:0-2537 GCA_031420735.1 Methylibium sp. | reverse complement strand
GAGATCGTCATGGACCGTGTGTTCTGCCCCGAGGAGAACGCCTTCCCCGAGGTGCGCGGCCTGAAGGGGCCGTTCACCTGCCTCGACAGTGCCCGCTACGGCATTGCCTGGGGTGCGCTCGGTGCCGCCGAAGACTGCTGGCACCGGGCCCGCCAATACGTGCTCGATCGCAAGCAGTTCGGCCGGCCACTGGCCGCCAACCAATTGGTGCAAAAGAAGCTTGCCGACATGCAGACCGAGATCACGCTGGGCCTGCAGGGCTGCCTGCGCCTGGGTCGCATGAAAGACGAGGGCACGGCCGCCGTCGAGATCACCTCGATCATGAAGCGCAACTCCTGCGGCAAGGCGCTCGACATTGCGCGGATGGCGCGCGACATGCTGGGCGGCAATGGCATCTCCGACGAATACGGCGTCGCCCGGCACCTGGTCAACCTCGAGGTCGTCAACACCTACGAAGGCACGCACGACGTGCACGCGCTGATCCTCGGGCGCGCGATCACCGGCATCCAGGCGTTTGCCAATTGATGGCCACACCCACCGCAGCTAAGCGCAGTGCCCCGCTCGCAGGGGTCAGGGTGCTCGACCTGTCGCGCGTGCTGGCCGGGCCGTGGTCCGGCCAGTTGCTGGGCGATCTGGGGGCCGACGTGGTGAAGGTCGAACGCCCCCGTATCGGCGACGACACGCGCGCCTGGGGCCCGCCCTATCTTCTGGACGAGCAAGGCCACAGCACCGGCGAGGCGGCCTACTTTCTGTGCGCGAACCGCAACAAGCGCTCCGTCACCATCGACCTGGCCTCAGCCGATGGTCAAGCCCTGGTGCTGCGGCTGGCGCAGCAGGCCGACGTGGTCCTGGAGAACTTCAAACTCGGCGGCCTCGCGCAATACGGCCTGGATGCCGACCGCCTGCGCGAACTGAACCCACGGCTCGTGGTTTGCTCGATCACCGGCTTTGGCCAAACCGGCCCGTATGCACAGCGCGGCGGCTACGACTTCTTGATCCAGGGCATGGGCGGGCTGATGAGCCTGACCGGCCGCGCCGAGGGCACCGAGGGCGCCGGCCCACAGAAGGTCGGGGTGGCGTTGACCGACATCATGACGGGGCTGTACGCCACCATTGCCGTGCAAGCGGCGCTGGCCGAGCGCGAGCGCTCCGGCCTCGGGCAGCACATCGACCTGGCCTTGCTCGACGTGCAAATCGCCGTGCTGGCCAACCAGGCGTCGAGCTACCTGACCAGTGGCGCCGTGCCCGAGCGCATGGGCAACGCACACCCCTCCGTCGTGCCCTACCAGGATTTCCCCACCACCGACGGCGACATGATTCTCGCGATCGGCAACGACGCTCAGTTCGCGCGCTTCTGTGCCGTGGCCGGGCATGGCGAATGGGCGAGTGACGAGCGCTTCAGCACCAATCCACAGCGGGTGGTGAACCGCACGACCCTGGTTCCCTTGATCCGCCAGGCCACGATCTTGCGGACCACGCTCGAGTGGACTGCGGCGCTGGGGGCGGCCGCCGTTCCGTGCGGCCCGATCAACCGGCTCGACGAAGTGTTCGCCGATGAACACGTGCGTGCGCGCGGCGTGCGCATCGAGCTGCCTCACCCCACGGCCGGCCACGTGCCGCTGGTCGCCAACCCGATCCGCCTGTCGGGCTCGCCAATCGAATACACGCGCGCTCCGCCGCTGCTGGGCGAGCACACGGACGAGGTGCTTGCCGATTGGCTCGGCGTGGGCGAGGCGGAGCGTGCCGACCTGCGCGAGCGAGGCGTTCTCTGAAGACGCTTGAATCGCGCTGGGGCTACAGGCTCACTTGAGGCCGTGGCGAAGGACATGGAAGCCGGGGCGGCTGGAGGCGATTTGCGGTGCGTCGTCATCCGCATTAATTTAGACCGCCCATTTCTGGCGAACATCGTCCCAAAGAGGGAAACGGGATTAACTTGATGGGGGCCAGGGTAAGGAGGCATTGACATGACCAGATTTAGGCCAACTCGAACCGCTGTAAGCGTTCTGGCTATTTAACGTTAGGCGTCACAAACATCACCATGCCAACTTGGTCCGAACTTGAACAGCGGTTTCTTGCATTAGAGAACCCAATGCGGTTCGCCCGCCTAGATCGTCAGACTGGTACTGATGGCGAGCATTGGAGAATAGCCGCGCTAACGGACAACGTAACGAGGTCAAGATTTGAATCGACTTCGGCAATGGCCGGCAAAAAGCTACTTGAAACGCCCTACCAGCCACCAGAACTTTTTGATGGTGCAACAGACCTCACTCGTTGGTACCGGCGCCTCGCATTCAACTCGCCTCACTACCAGTCGGGAATGTTCGGGCATCTACTCGATGATGACGGCAAAAACGTCGGATGGGTTTCGTCAGGGTCTATTCATCGGCCAGCTGAAGTGGCCGCCACAATGTGCTTGGAACTTATAGCTATGACACACGAATCTTCCGATAGTCCTGCAGCAGGGACTGTGCATATCACACTATCCGGCACGAATAGTAGGCTGAACATCGGCTCCACCGACCGGTCTACAAATATCG
>JANONH010000566.1:0-1774 GCA_031420735.1 Methylibium sp. | reverse complement strand
ACGGTTCGGTCAACCACATGCTGGGCGAAATGTTCAACGCCGCCGCCGGGGTGCGCCTGCTGCATGTGCCGTACAAGGGCGCGGCGCCGGCTCTGGCCGACCTGATGGGCGGGCAGATACAGGCCGTGTTCACGAGCCTTCCCAGCGTCGCCGGGCTCGTCAAAGGCGGCAAGCTGCGCGCCCTGGCGGTGACGAGCGCAGCCCGCTCGCCGGCCCTGCCCGAGGTGCCGACCCTGGCTGAAAGCGGCCTGCCCGGCTTCGACGTGAACCCATGGTTCGGTCTGCTGGCGCCTGCCGGCACGCCCGCTGCGGTGGTCCAGCGCATCAATTCCGACGTCAACGCGCTGCTGGCCAGCGCCGAGATCAGAGAGAAGTTCGCGGCCAGCGGCGCCGACCCGCTGGCCACCACGCCCGAACGCTTCGCCGAGATGCTGCGCGAAGACCTCGCCAAGTGGGCCCGCGTCGTGCGCCAGTCGGGCGCCAAAGTCGATTGATCAGGAGCCGAACGATGCAAACCTTGGCGGTGGGTTGTGGCGCCGGTTTTTCCGGCGACCGGGTGGACGCGGCGGCGCCGGTGGTTCGCACCCTGATCGAACGCGGCGGGCCGGCCGCCATCATTTTCGAGATGCTGGCCGAGCGCACGCTGGCCACCGCGCAGCTCGCCCGGCGCGCCGACCCGGCGCGCGGCTACGAGCCGCTGCTCGACCTTGAGTTGCGCCCGATCCTGGCCGACTGCCTGCGCCACGGCATCGTCATCGTCGGCAACTTTGGCGCTGCCAATCCACTCGCCGCGGCCCGGCGCATCGCCGAACTGGCGCAGGAACTCGGCCTGCCACGGCCGCGCATCGCCGTCGTCGGCGGCGACGACCTGTCGGCCGCCGAGCACCGGGGCCTGTTGCGCGCAAGCCTCGGCGGCGAGCTCGACGACACCCGCTTCGTCTGCGCCAACGCCTACCAGGGCGCGGTCGAAATTGCCGCCGCCATCCGCGCCGGCGCGCAGGTCGTCGTCACCGGCCGCGTCGCCGACCCGTCGCTCACCCTGGGCCCGGCGCTGGCGCACTACGGCTGGGGCCTGGACGAATGGGACAGGCTGGCCGGCGCCACCATGGCCGGTCACCTGCTCGAATGCGGCGCCCAGGTCAGCGGCGGCTACTTCGCCGACCCCGGCGTCAAAGACGTGCCCGGCCTCGACGACGTGGGCTTCCCCATCGCCGAGATCGCAGAGGACGGGAGCTGCATCGTCAGCAAGGCCTCGGGCACCGGCGGGCTGGTCGATGCGCGCACCGTGAAAGAGCAACTGCTGTACGAAATCCACGACCCGGCGCGCTACCTCACGCCCGACGTGGTGGCCGACATCACCCAGGCCGACGTGACGACGCTCGGGCCCGACCGGGTGCGCCTGTCGGGCGTGGTCGGCCACCCGCGCACCGATACGCTCAAGGCCACTGTTTTCTTCGACGGTGGCTGGTTCGGTGAAGGCGAAATCTCGTACGCCGGGCCGAACGCGCTGGCGCGCGCACGCCTGGCGATGGCGGTGATGCGCTCGCGCTGCGGGCGCGACCTGAGGTTGCGCTTCGACCTCATCGGCATGACGAGCGTGCTCGGAGACGACGCCGGGCGCATGTTCGACGCCGCGCCGCAGGTCGCGCTGCAAGACGTTCGCTTGCGCGTGGCCGGCAAGCACGACGACATGGCCGTCGTCGACCGGCTGCTGCGCGAAGTCACTGCCCTGTGGACCGGCGGCCCGGCCGGCGGCGGCGGGGTGCGGGTCGCC
>JANONH010000565.1:0-1855 GCA_031420735.1 Methylibium sp. | reverse complement strand
CAGCACCATCATCGCCAGCATCAGCACGACGAAGCCGGGCAGCACCAGCGCCTTCAGGGCGTCGCCCTGCCCTGCGGCAGCGCCGGGCTTCAGCCCCAGCAGCCGGGTCAGCGGTGCAAGCAGTTGGTTCACAGCTCAGGGTCCTTGCGTTTGATGGCGGCAGGCTTCTTGTTCGCCGGGTCCATGTCGGCGGGTACTTGGATGTCGGGCATCGGCGTGTTCAGCGGCTGGCCGCGGGCCAGCGCGTCGCGCAACTGGTAGACCCACGCCAGCACCTGGGCAACGACGCTGAACAGCCGCGCCGGGATCTCCTGGTCGACCTCGCAGTGCGCGTACAGCGCGCGCGCCAGCGGCGGCGCCTGCAACACCGGCACCTTGGCTTGCCTGGCGGCGTCGCGGATGCGCATGGCCATCAGGTCCATGCCCTTGGCGACGACGCGCGGTGCGCCCATCGCGCCTTCCTCGTACTTCAGCGCCACGGCGTAGTGGCTCGGGTTCATCACCACCAGGTCGGCCAGCGGCACCGCGGCCAGCATGCGGCGGCCGGACAGCTCGCGCATGCGCTGGCGCATGCGGCCCTTGATCTCGCTGCTGCCCTCGGCGTCCTTCATCTCCTTCTTCACTTCCTGCACGCTCATGCGCAGGCGGCGCAGCAGCATCTGGCGCTGCAGCGGCACGTCGACGTGAGCGAACAGGGCCAGCACGCCGCCCAGCAGCATCAGCCCGTTCTGCAGCAGGCTGCCGCCTGCGGCCAGCGCCGCCGGCAGCGGCCCCGCCACCAGCGCGGCGACGTCGGCCCAGCGCCCGGAGAGATAGAACGCGGCCACGGTGCCCAGCACCAGGGCCAGGCCGCAGGCCTTCAGCGTCTGCACCAGGTTCTGCCCCGAGAACAGGCGCTGCAGGCCGGTGATGGGGTTGAACTTGTCGAACTTGGGCTCGATCGCCTGCCAGGTGAAGTTCCAGCCGCCGGACAACACGCCCGCGGCCAGCGCCACGGCGGCCAGGCCCAGGCCCAGCGGTGCCAGCACCAGCAGCATCTGTACCGACAGCGTCGCCAGGCGCTCGCCCATGGCCTCGGGGCTGTGCACCTGGCGCGCGTCGAAGCTCAAGCCATCGGCCAGCAATTGGCCCAGCCAGGCGCTGATTTCGGGGGCGAAGGCCCCCAGCAGCGCCACGCCCAGACCGAGCGCGCCGAAATGCCCCAGGTCACGCGAACGGGCGACCTGGCCCTCCTTGCGGGCCTTGTCGATCTTGCGCTGGGTAGCGGGTAGCTGGCGGTCTTGGGCGCTGTCGGCCATGGCGGGGGGCTCTCAGATGAGCGTTGCCATGGTGCCGCCGCGGGCTCGAAACTTGAGCGCGATAAGCGGGGGAAAGGCGGCCGTGATCGGAGCCTGAAACGGAAGACGCCGCCTCGCGGGCGGCGTCTGCCGGGAGCGGCCGGCCGGCGACTGTGTGCGTGGCAGCCACCCGGCCCGGCCCGGGAGGACCGGACGCTCTGCGGCGAGAAACGGTCCTCAGGACCGTTTCACGTTCTCAGAACCCCAGGCTGGCCAGCAGGTCGTCAACCTCGCCTTGATTGCTGACCACGTCGGTGCGGCCTTCGGGGTTGACCACCGGGCCGTTCAGCACGCTGGCGTCGACCGCCTCTCGCTTGTCGGGCGGCATCACCGAGACCAGCAGCTTGAGCAGGCTGTCCTCGAGCTCGCCCGACAGCTTCACCACCTTGGCCACCACCTGACCGGTGAGGTCGTGGAAATCCTGCGCCATCATGATGTCGGTCAGGTGTTCGTCGATGCGCGTGGTGCTTGTTTCCACAGCCTCGACGAAGTTCATCAGCGCACCGGTGGCCACCGCC
>JANONH010000564.1:0-2505 GCA_031420735.1 Methylibium sp. | reverse complement strand
TTCATGAACCGCCTGACCACCCAAGACCGCGTGCGCATCCTGACCGTGCTGTCTGAGGGCATGGGCGTCAACGCGGCTTGCCGGGCCACCGGCGCATCCAAGAACACCGTGTTGAAGCTGCTTGCCGGCGTGGGCCAAGCCTGTGCGCTATACCAAGACCAGACCATGCGCAAGCTGACCATCACGCGGGTGGAAGTCGATGAGATTTGGTCGTTCATCGGCATGAAGCAGAAGAACGTGCCGGCCGATGCTGACCCGACCCTCGGTCTGGGCGACTGCTACACCTACACCGCAATCGATCCGGTCACCAAGCTCATGCCGTGCTGGCTCGTCGGCTATCGCACGGGCGAGTCGGCTGACCACTTCATGAGCGACCTTGCCCCGCGCCTCGCGAACCGCGTGCAGCTCACCACCGACGCGATGAGCGGCTACCCGAAGGCGGTTGCCAAGCACTTCGGCACGGACGTGGACTACGCGGTGTTGAACAAGAGCTATGAAGGCGGTATGCCCCAGGTCGAAGCCAAGCGCCGCTACAGCCCTGCCGTGTGCGTCGGCGCGACCAAGGGCGTCGTCTGCGGCTCGCCTGAGATGAAGCAGGTTTCAACGTCGCACGTCGAGCGCGCGAATCTCTCAATGCGCATGGGGATGCGCCGCTTCACTCGCCTGACCAATGCGTTCTCGAAGAAGATCGAGAATCACATGCACGCGATCAGCTTCTACTTCATGGTCTACAACTTCGTGAAGGTGCACGGCACCGTGAAGACCACCCCCGCCATTGCGGCTGGCGTCGCGTCGATTCAATGGACGATGGAAGACATCGTGAACATGGCCGACACTGTTACGTTTGCCGAGTCAGACTGAACCATTACCCGCCATCCGGGTGCGCCATTACTCCATCCGCACCGAGGCGACTTACGTCGATTGGTCGCGCCGCTTCATCCTCTTTCACGGCAAGCGCCACCCAGACACGATGGGCGCGGCCGAGGTCACCGCCTTCCTCACGCATTTGGCGGTCGAGCGCAACGTGAGCGCCTCCACTCAAAACCAGGCCAAGGCTGCGCTGCTATTTCTCTACCGCGAGCTGCTGGGCGTGCACTTGCCGTGGCTCGACGAGATCGTCGTGGCCAAACCGTCGCGCCGGCTGCCGGTGGTGCTCACACCGGGCGAGGTACGCGCCCTGCTCGGCGAAATGGGCGGCACCATGGGCCTGGTGGCCGCCCTGCTTTACGGCACGGGCATGCGCTTGCTCGAGGGGTTGCGCCTGCGCGTCAAAGACGTCGGCTTCGAGCGCCGCGAACTCCTGGTGCGAGACGGCAAGGGCGGCAAGGACCGCGTCACCGTGCTGCCCGAAAACCTGATGCTGCCTCTACAAGGCCAGGTTGCGCGGGCCAAGGCGCGCCACGACCTCGACCTCGCTGGCGGCCGCGGCAGTGTTTGGCTCCCTTCTGCACTCGCGGTCAAGTACCCCAGCGCCGCGCGCGCCTGGGGCTGGCAGTGGGTGTTTCCGAGCGCAGCCCTCTCCTCGGACCCGCGCGACGAAACCGCCGTGCGGCGCCACCACCTCAACGAAGCTTCGGTGCAAAAGGCGGTGGCCGGCGCCGCACGCCGCGCCGCCATCGCCAAGCCATGCACGCCGCATGTGCTGCGTCATTCCTTCGCCACACACATGCTGCAGGCGGGCTACGACATCCGCACGGTGCAGGAGTTGCTCGGTCACAGCGACGTCTCCACCACCATGATCTACACGCATGTGCTCAACCGCGGCGGCCGCGGTGTGCGCAGCCCGCTCGACCAGCTTTGAGTGCCTGGCCGTGCCGCTTTAGCGGCTCGCGTTTTTTCCCCGCCATGTCGCGCCTTTAACCGGCCTGCACCGGCGTTGCGCATGCGGCCTCGCGACGGGTGGGCGCTGCTTCATGCTTGCCGCGCTGCGGTGCCGAGCACCGGGCTTTCTAGAATCGCCGACTCCATGCACACCATCCTCAACCTCGCTGGCTACCGCTTTGTCGCGCTGCACGACTTGCCCGCATGGCGCACGCACTTGCTGGCCGAGGCCCGGCAGCGCGCCTTGCTCGGCACCGTGCTGCTGGCCGAAGAAGGCATCAACTTCTTCCTCGCTGGCGCGCCCGATGCCGCACGCGGTTTTCTCGCCTTGCTGCAAGCCGACCCGCGCTTGGTGGGGCTGTCGGCCAAAGAAAGCTGGAGCGCTGAGCCGCCGTTCAAGCGTCTGCTGGTCAAGATCAAGCGCGAGATCATTCGCATGGACCACCCGACCGTTCGCCCCGCCGAAGGCCGGGCGCCGGCCGTCGATGCGGCGACCTTGTCGCGCTGGCTCGACGCCGGTCGCTGCGACGCCGGGCGCGAGCTGGTGCTGCTCGACACGCGCAACGCCTTCGAGGTGCAGGCCGGGCGCTTTGCCGGCGCACTGCACTGGCAGTTGGGCAAGTTCGGCGACTTCCCGGCCGCGCTCGAGGCCGGGCGCGCGGCGCTCGCCGGCAAGACCGTGGT
>JANONH010000563.1:0-2016 GCA_031420735.1 Methylibium sp. | reverse complement strand
CGCCGCCGGCCACGAGCTTTGCGCCCTTGGCCAGGGCGTCGGCCACGTGGCGCTCCACTTTGTCGAGTGCCGCAGCGTCGATGAGCGGCCCCTGGCTCACGCCGGCATCGAAGCCGTTGCCCACCGCGATGCCGCGCACCTTGGCGGCGAGCTTGGCGACGAAGCTGTCGTAGACGCCGTCCTGCACGTACAGGCGGTTGGCGCACACGCAGGTCTGGCCGGCATTTCGGTACTTGCTGATCACGGCGCCTTCGACGGCACTGTCGATGTCGGCGTCGTCGAAGACGATGAAGGGCGCATTGCCACCGAGCTCGAGCGAGAGCTTCTTGATGGTGGGCGCGCATTGCGCCATGAGAATGCGCCCGACTTCCGTGGAGCCGGTGAAGCTAAGGTGGCGCACGGTATCGCTCGCGCACAGCACGCGGCCGATGGCCACGGAGTTACTCGCGTCGGCCGTGAGCACGTTGAGCACGCCCGCGGGCATGCCTGCGCGCAGTGCCAGTTCGGCCAGCGCCAGTGCCGAGAGCGGCGTCTGCTCGGCCGGCTTGATGACGACCGGGCAGCCGGCCGCGAGTGCCGGCGCGACCTTGCGCGCGATCATCGCAATGGGGAAGTTCCAGGGCGTGATGGCCGCGCACACGCCGATCGGCTGCTTGATGACGAGCAGGCGCTTGTTGGCGTCGGTGGTGGGCACGGTCTCGCCGTAAACGCGCTTGGCTTCTTCGGCAAACCACTCAATGAAGCTCGCGCCGTAGGCGACTTCGCCCCTGGCCTCGGCCAAGGGCTTGCCTTGCTCGGCGGTCATGATGCGGGCCAGGTCGTCGGCATGTTGCAGCACCAGCGCATGCCACTTCGAGAGCACGGCCGCGCGTTCCCGGGCTGTCTTGGCGCGCCAGGCGGGCCACGCCGCCGCGGCTGCCGCGATGGCCTGCTGCGCGGCGGCTTCGCCGTGATTGGCCACCTGCGCGAGGGCGAGGCCGGTGGCGGGGTCGCAGACCGCAAACCGCGCCTCGGCCGCGACCCACTGGCCACCGATCAGCGCGCAGGTCTTGAGCAGCCCCGGGTCTTCGAGGGCGGCAAGGGGAGAGGTCTTCGTGTCCATGGGCGAGCCGGCTTTGCGCAAGCGGCGATGATAGCCCTCGAAGAATGCGGCCAAAAACCTTGGCGATGGCCTTTTATATAATAAAAATGTCAACTGAATCAAGCACTTGCGTGGCCCCAACGGCCTCGCCACCCCCGCGCATGAAAGCCTCCGAAATCCGCTCGATCTTTCTCGACTTCTTTGCCTCGAAGGGCCACCAGATCGTGGCCTCCTCGCCGGTGGTGCCGGGCGACGACCCGACCCTGCTGTTCACCAATGCCGGCATGAACCAGTTCAAGGACGTGTTCCTCGGCTTCGACAAGCGAGCCTATGTGCGCGCCGCAACGGCGCAGAAATGCATCCGCGCCGGCGGCAAGCACAACGACCTCGAGAACGTGGGCTACACCGCGCGCCACCACACCTTCTTCGAGATGCTCGGTAACTTCAGCTTCGGCGATTACTTCAAGCAAGAGGCGATCGCCTTCGCCTGGGAGTTGCTCACCGACGTCTACAAGCTGCCCGCCGAAAAACTCTGGGTCACCGTCTATGCCGAAGACGACGAGGCCTACGACATTTGGCACAAGAAGGTCGGTGTGCCGGCCGAGCGCATCGTGCGCATCGGCGACAACAAGGGCGCACGCTTCGCCTCCGACAACTTCTGGATGATGGGCGACACGGGCCCCTGCGGCCCCTGCACCGAAATTTTCTACGACCACGGCCCCGAGGTCGCTGGCGGTCCGCCCGGCAGCGCCGACGAAGACGGCGACCGCTACATCGAGATCTGGAACAACGTGTTCATGCAGTACAACCGCGACGACGCCGGCGTCTTGCACCGCCTGCCCAAGCCGAGCGTGGACACCGGCATGGGCCTCGAGCGCATTACCGCGGTGCTGCAGCACGCGCACTCCAACTACGAGATCGATTTGTTCGTGGCC
>JANONH010000562.1:0-1917 GCA_031420735.1 Methylibium sp. | reverse complement strand
TGCGCCGGTCAGCCCGCGCAGGCGGTTGGGGTCGCGCCTGAGCGAGCGATCGAACTCCGCCTGTGCGGCGGCCGGTTTGTCGAGTGCCAGCAGCATTTCGCCGAGCAGCTCGCGCGAGGGCACGACGTTGCCTGGCGTCACCGGGTGCTTGTCGCTTGCTTCCTCGGCTTCGGCCGCGCCGCGCATCAGCGCGAGCGCCTCGTCGCCGCGCTTTTCGGCGAGAGCGATCCAGGCGTTGACGGTGGCGATCTGGAAGTCGGTCTGGCCTGCCCAGTAGGTGTTCTTGCTCGCGACGAGGGCGTCTTTGAGCGCCTGCAGCCGTTTCACGTCGACCTGGGCGGCCGCCACATTGCCACTGCGCGCTGCGCCCAGCCCGCGTGCGAACACGAGGATCGATTCGGCCTGCGGGAACTTGGCCCACGCCAGGTCGGGCGGGGTGAGCTGTAGCGCGGCGGCCTCGCTCCAGTTGCCGCGCTCGAGCGCGTAGCGCGCCGGAATGGCGGCCAGCGCATAGGCCGCGGGGAAGTTCTCGATGTTGACCTTGCGCACCGCGGCGGCCTCGTCGAGCACCGCCTTGGCGGCCTTGTCCTGCGACTGCTGCAGGTGCGCAAACACCATGTAGTCCATCGCGTGCAGCGCGTCGTAGGCGCCGAGGCCCGGCGCCGCGTCTGCCAACTCGGCCTTGGCGGCGAGGTAGGAAGCGCGGTTGCCTTCGATCATCTCGCGCCACATGCCCACGCGCGAGTAGATGTGCGAAGGCATGTGCAAGGCATGCGGCACCGACGGTGCGATCGCTGCGTAGCTGCGCGCCGAAGCCAGGCCCTTGTTCGCGAGTTCGGCGTAGTCGTAGGTGTGGATCAGGTAGTGGGCGGCGCCGGGATGCTTGGGGTACTTCTTGTAGAGCGGCTCGAGCTTTTGCGCCGCCTTCAGTTGATTGGCGAAGGTCTTGTCGGTGGCCAGCGCCGTGATGTTGAGGGCGAGCGCATAAAGCATCTGCGCCTCGTCGTCGTCCGCATGGCGATCGGCCAAGCGCTCCATCGCTTTTTCGTAGGCCAGGGCACGCGGTCGGAAATCGACCGTCTGCCAATCCTTGAAGAACGCCGCCAACGCCGCGATGTAGTCGCGCTCGCGCTCCGTCTTGCCGCCCAGGCGCACGGCCTCGGCGGCGGCCGGTGCGCCGGACTTGGACACATTGGGGTTGGACGGCCAGGTGAAGGGGTTGCCCATGGCCATGATCGAGCTGCCCCAGTGCGCCATGGCGCAATCGGGGTCGAGCGCGAGCACCTTGGCGAAGGATCGCTTGGCCGGGTCGAACCAGAACGAGTGGAACAAGGCCATGGCGCGGTTGAATTCCTGTTGCGCCGCGGCATTGCAGGACACGGGAAAGTTCACCTCTCCGAGCTTCTCTGGCGGCTTGCCCGCAACGACTTCGCCGTCATGGGCCCGAAGGGCGGGGACGGCGGCACACAGCGCGAGTGCTGCGGCCGTTGAGAGGCGAGCGAGCTTGTTGACGGTGGACGATTTCATGGAAGTCTCCTGTGTCATGACATGGGACCTGCGGTGTTCATCTGGAAGGCGTGGATCCCTTTGGCGCCCGACCTGCGGGCCGCGACGCTTTGCGCTGACGGGCTCTTGAACTGCACCGACTCCGAGTTCTTATCTTAGGCCGATTAGGGCAGAGAGCGGCGCGTCACCACGATCTCGAGGTACTCGCTCGGCACCACCATGCCCTCGTCGCCCGATCGATTGAAGCGCCCGACCAGCGCGGTGAGTTCATCGCTCAGGGCCGCTTGCGCCGCCGGCTCGAGGGCGGCAAAGGCCTTCAGCACCGGGCCGTAGAAGGTCTTGAAGACCTCCAGCCAGTGCGCGGGCGAGCGGTAGCGAAACACGAAGTGACGCGGCTTCGCCTCGATGGCT
>JANONH010000561.1:0-1773 GCA_031420735.1 Methylibium sp. | reverse complement strand
CAGCATCAGGCCGTCGCGCGCCATCTTGAGCAGGTCGAAGCTGGCCGTGCCGCTGGCGGGCTCGAGATAAGCGCCGGTCGCGCCGCGGAACTGCAACACCTGCCGCTGGGCGTTGATGAGCACGCCCGGCGGCGCGAAATGGTTGACGGTGACGCGGTCGGCCTCGCGCTGCGCGTCGAGCGCGCCGAAGCCACTTTGCCCGCCGAACTGCGGTGCGCCGGGCGCAGCGCTGGCACGGCGGCGCGCCACACCTGCTGCGGCACGCTCGCTGCGCTCGGCGGCGGCGGGCAGGGCGAAGGCCGATGTCACGGCGGCCTTCTTCATGTACATCTTCTGCTTGCGATCGAGCGGCTCGAACAGCTCGGTGAAGCCGCCGATCGACTCCGACGCCCCCAGCCACAACAGGCCGTTCGGCTTGAGCGCGTAGTGGAACATCGGGAACACCTTCTTCTGCAGGCTCGGCTCCAGGTAGATGAGCAGGTTGCGGCAGGTGATGATGTCGATGCGCGAGAACGGCGGGTCGCTGATGAGGTTTTGCCGCGCGAACACGACCATCTCGCGCAAGCTCTTGTTCACGCGGTAGCCGCCACCTTCGTCGACGAAAAAGCGCTTGAGCCGATCGGGCGTGAGGTCGCTCGCCAGGCTCTTGGCGTAGAGACCGCGTCGCGCCTTGTCGAGCAGCGCCTCGTTCAAATCGGTGGCAAAGATTTGCAGCGTGCGCGAGCCCGGCACCAGCTCGGCCGCCTCGATAAACGACATCGCGATGGAGTAGGCCTCCTGGCCGGTCGAGCAGCCCAGCACCCACACGCGCAGCGGATCGTCGCCGCGCTGCGCCAGCAGCTTGGGCAGCACTTCGCGTTGGAGCACCTCGAAGGCGTCGGGGTTGCGAAAGAAGCTGGTCACGCTGATGAGCACGTCGGAGAACAGCGTGTCGAGTTCTTGGGCGTTGGCGACCAGGAACCGGGCGTACTGGGCCAGGCTGTTTTGGCGGCACAGCAACATGCGCCGCGCGATGCGCCGCTGGATGGTGCTCGACTTGTAAAGCGAGAAATCGACGCCGCAGTGCTTGCGCAGCAGCACCAGCACGCGCTTGAAGCCGTCGCCGCCCACGCCGTGCTCGGCCTCGTCGCGCGAGCGCGCAGCGCCGACATCGGGCGACCCGTTGCCGCCCGAAGGCAGCGGCGTGAGGTCGTGCTGGTGAGTAATGGCGTCGGCGTGGTCGCGCTCGGGCCGCGAGGGCAAAGTGCCCGGCGCCGAATTGAGGTAGGGGTGGCGGGCGATGCGCGCCAGCTCGTGCGCGATGCCGGTCGGCGAGAGCACGGCGTCGACGCAACCGGCGGCCGCGGCGCTGCGCGGCATGGAGTCGTACTTGGCGGTGTCGTCTTGCGCAAAGGTGAGGCCACCCGCGGCCTTGATCGCCTCGAGGCCGAGCGTGCCGTCGCTTGCGGCGCCGGAGAGCACGACGCCGATGGCGCGCTCTTGCTGGTCTTGGGCCAGCGACTCGAAGAAACAGTCGATCGAGCGCTGCGCCTGGCGCCCCTGTGCGCGCGGCTCCAGCGCCAGCACACCCGCTTCGATGCTCAGGTTGGCGTTGGGCGGAATGACATAGACATGGTCGGGCGCCACGCGCAAGGCATCGCTCACCTCCTGCACGGGCAGCTTGGTGGTGCGCGCGAGCAACTGCGTAAGCGCGCTCTCGTGCAGCGGATCGAGGTGCTGGACCAGCACGAAGGCCATGCCGGTGTCCAGCGGCAGCGCGGCCAGCAACTCGGA
>JANONH010000560.1:0-1521 GCA_031420735.1 Methylibium sp. | reverse complement strand
CGGCCCCGGCCGCGCCGTGATGCAGATGCGCGTGCGCGCCGACATGCTCAACGGCCACGGCACCTGCCACGGTGGCGTGGTGTTTTCACTGGCCGACAGTTGCTTTGGTTTCGCCTGCAACAGTCACGGCCGCCTCTCTGTAGCGGCCGGCTGCCAGATCGATTACTTGGCGCCTACCCGCGAAGGCGAACTGCTGCGCGCGGTTGGCGAGGAGCGCACGCGGAGCGGCCGCACTGGCGTCTACGATGTCACGGTGAGCAACGAAGCGGGCGAGATCAAGGCGCTGTTTCGCGGCAAGAGCCACGCGATCAAGAGCGGGCCCGCCGCGCCGCAGTAACAGCAAGGCCCTGCACCGCCCGATAGGCCGGCGAACGGCAGGCGCGCACGTCTACGGATTGCAGGTTCGCAGGCGTCACCGCATGCGAGCGGCCTGCGTGATTCATGCAGGCGGCCGCATTTCGGCTCGGTCAGCTCGTGCCGCTTTGGCCGAGCCGCCGCAGGCGGGCGGGCTCGACGATCTCGATCCAGTAGCCGTCCGGGTCCTTGATGAAGGCCACATCCTTCATCTTGCCCTGCTCCGGTCGCTTGACGTAGGGCACGCCATTGGTGTCGAACCAGGCAATGGCCGCGTCGAGGTCGGGCACCGAAATGCAGATGTGCCCGAAGCCCTGCGGCGCCGCATTGCCGTCGTGGTACTTGAAGCCTTCGTCGGTCTCGCTGCCCCAGTTGTGCGTCAGCTCCAGCACCCCGCGGCGGCTGAAGGTCCAGGCGGTGCGCTCGCCCGTGTCTTCGGGCGGGGCTTCGCTGTCTTCGGGCATGGCCAGGAAGTAGAGCGAAAACTTCATCTCCGGGAAGTCGAGCTTGCGCAGCACGCGCATGCCCATGATGCGCGTGTAGAAATCCAGCGCTACGGCCGGGTCCTTGACGCGCAGCATGCTGTGGTTGAAGGTAAAGCCGCGCGCGGCTTTGGGGCGCTCGGCGCTAACGCCTGGGTGGTGCTCGGTGTCAAAAGGCATGGGGTCCTCGGTGGTTGGGGCGCCGGCGCAGCGGCAGGCGGTTTATGGGAATTTGGCAAAAGACATTGGCGGCGTCTCTGCCGGCGCCAAAAGCTACGGGCACCAACTGGCCATTGGTTGGGCCAGTCGAGCGAATGTAGCGCTCCCGGGCAGTCCCTGTGCGGCGTGCGTGGGCAGGCGCGCAGGCGAGAACGGGCCGCCGCGGTGCAAAGCTGCGCCGATCATGTATCTGCACGCAACTTGCCGCCCATACCATAAGGGCCGACCGATCAGGCAAACGCGTGACGACGCCAAGCGTGCGCATATTGTTTGCTCCTACGGCAAGACGCCGCGCGACAGTGCAGAAAACCCGTCGACGCCGGGACAAATTGCGACCCCAAGGCAAGAGCAAATTAACCGAGCATTTGCAAGCGCCGTGCCGATGCACCCGAGGCGCGCGAACGCTGCTTGGACACTGTGTCCATGAGCCCGCATGCAGGCCCGCCGGAGCGCCGTTAAGCGACCC
>JANONH010000559.1:0-1700 GCA_031420735.1 Methylibium sp. | reverse complement strand
TTGCCGAGGTAGTCGTCGGCGCCGAGTTCGAGGCCAACGATGCGGTCGGTCGGCTCGCCGCGCGCGGTGAGCATCAAGAGCGGCAGTGCGCGCGTGCGCGGCTCGCTGCGCAAGTCGCGCAACCACTCCAGGCCGTTGCCGTCGGGCAGCATCAGGTCGAGCACCAGGGCGTCGTAGGCTTCGCGCTCGACGCGTGCGCGGCCATCGGCCAGGCTCGGCGCGACGTCGACCTCGTAGCCGGCATGTCGCAGATAGTCGCCCACCATCGCGGTGAGGCGCGCGTCGTCGTCGATCAAGAGCAGGCGGGCAGCCATGGCGTGTCGTGCACTCCGGTAAAAGAAGGGCCGCTCACAAGAACGCAAAGGGCCACTCCCGAAGGTACAGACCCCCGCGGGAGCCTGTACGCGAAGCGGCGAGTTCGGCTGCCTCACGAGCAGCCGATTCTCCACGGCCGCGACGCGCCCGTTGCCGGCGTGGTCGCGGCCGGCAAGGCGGCCAGCAGGCACGGCCGCTTTGCCGCGACGTCGCCTAACTCAGCGGCTGGCGCCGTCGGCGGCTTGCTCGGCACGGCCGTCGTGGTGGCCCGTCTTCTCGTGCCTGGCCTTCAGGGTTTTGGCCAGTGCGAGGCGCTGTTCGGGCGTGAGAACGCGGCTCACCTCGATCATGGCCTGCGACAGGCGCTGGCTGCTTCGGTCGTGCTCGCCCAGCATCTGCTTGCGCAGCGCTTCCACTGCATTGGCATCCACGGTGGGCTGCGTGAAAAGCGCCATCTGCTGCTCGCGCAGGCCTTTAGAGGCTTCGCGCGTGGCTTTCATGTCGGCCATGGCGGCATCGACGATCTGCTTGACCTGGCTGCGCTGGGCCTCGGTGGCGTTCACGCTGTCGAGCATGCGCGCGATGTGCTTCGGCGAGCCGCCCATGGCGTGGCCGCCATGCCCATGGGCGAAGACGGTCATGCTGGCGGCGCTGCCGATGGCGAGTGCCAGGCAAAGGCCGAGGGTGCGCAGCGAACGCGTGTCGAAGAGCGAATGGGGGGTCGAGAACGGCATGGCGGATCCTTGAAAAATGGCCCCGGCTCGGGGCAAGTCGCCATGATGGCGAGCCAGCGTGAAGGCCGCTCGCAGCGGCAGTAAAGATCTGTGAAGCTGCGCGCAGCTCGGCGCCGCGCGCAGGCCGCTTACTGCGACACGATCTCCACCGAGGCCTGCGTCGAGTCGTCGGCCTTGGCGCCCAGCACCTTGATCGCGCCCGGCAAAACGCCTCCCGCACCGTCGGTGGGCAGCGTGAGCAGCAGCCAGTCTTCGTTCTGAGCGAAGTTAACGTTGGCGGTGAAGATGACGCTCTTGGTGCCGGCGGTGGTGATGCGCAGCAAGTAGGCGCCACCAGCAAGTTCGATCGAGTCGTTGGTGGACGCCGGGCGCGGCTCCTTGAACGGCACCGCCGGAATGCTTGGCGTGACGGCGGCGATGTCCACGCCCGCCGCCGTGAGATAGACGTCCACGTTGCTCGCGTTCACCGACGCATTGACCACGCGCACCCGCGCGTCGTTGCTGGTGAGGCTCCTGTTGTAGGGGTCGTCGATCAGCAGCAGGTCGGCGCCGTCGGCGCTGGGCAGGGCCACCAGGGTGTATTTGTTGCCGCGCCTGGCGGCGAACGCGGTTTCCTCGACCACCGCCCCGGTGTTGCTCGCCAGACGCAGC
>JANONH010000558.1:0-2467 GCA_031420735.1 Methylibium sp. | reverse complement strand
GTTCGGGCGCAACTTGCACGAAGACCTGCTCGGCGTGCACGGCCAAGGCCGTGCAATGAAGGAGCGCACCGACAGCCAGTGGGTGATCCACGGGCGCGAAGAAAACATGACCATCCACGACGAAGGCGGCATGCGCCACTTCTACGCCGAGTGGAGCCGGCGCATGGGGCGCCCGGCGCATTCGCCGCAGCAGCACCTGCCCGCCTCGGTGGCGGCCTGAACGCGAAAGGATTCGACGTGGACACCCGAGACGCGATCTGCGAACTCGTCTGCCGTTCGTGCATGACGCTCGACGCCAAAGACTTCACCGGCTACCTGGCGCTCTGCGCCCCCGCCTACCACTACGCCATCACCGCCTACAGCCCCGAGATCCGCAAGGAAATGACCTGGCTCGAGCATGACCGCGCCGGCATGCAGTTGCTCTTCAACAACCTGCCCAAGCACAACAGCGACCAGTCACCGCTGAGCCGCCACGTCTCGGTCTACACCGTCGAGATGGGCGCCGACGGCAAGACCGCCCGCGTGGTGAGCGCGCTGCAGGTCTTTCGCACCACGCTCGACGGCGGCGCGACCGAGTTGTTCGCGATCGGCAAGCTGCTCGACACCATCGAGTTCGACGGCGACGTGCCCAAGCTGCTGGACCGCAATGTCCGCCTCGAGACGCGCCTGCTCGGCTTCGGCTATCACATCCCGTTCTGACCGGCGCCCAGACGACATGACCGCCGCCATGAAGATCCAGGTCAACGCCAGGAACGGCGCCCAGCGTTTCGACGCCCAGCCGGCACAAAAAATCCTCTACGCCGGCCTCGCCTCGGCCATCGCCTTGCCCTACGAATGCGCCAGCGGCACCTGCGGCACCTGCAAGGCGCGCCTGCTCAGCGGCGAGATCGACGACGCCTGGCCCGAAGCGCCGGGGCGCAAGGCGCTCAAGGGCAGCGACGAATTCCTCATGTGCCAGTGCAGCGCCCGCGGCGACGTGTCGCTCGAGGTCGCCGCCTTCCTGCACGACCTGCCCAGCGGTGCCATCGTGCCCCAGGCGAGCACCGGCAGCATCGGCGCGACCTCGCTCCTCACGCACGACGTGATGCAAGTCGACATCGCCGTCGAGGCGCCGATGGAGTTCGATGCCGGGCAGTTCGTGATGCTGCGCGTGCCCGGCGTCGACGGCTACCGTGGCTGGTCGATGATCAACTACGAGCACAAGGCCCGGCTGCTGCGCTTCGTGGTCAAGAAAAAGCCTGGCGGAGGCCTTTCGGATTGGCTCTTCGCCCAGGCGCGCACGGGCACACCGGTCGAGCTGTTCGGCCCGCTCGGCAGCGCCACTTTCCAGCCCTGGCTCGACAAGAACCTGCTGTGCATCGCCGGCGGCAGCGGCATCGCCGGGATGATGTCGATCCTCGCGCGTGCCGAGCAAGAGAACTACTTCGCCAAGCACACGGGCCAGGTCTTCTTCGGCGTGCGCACCATGAAGGACGCGTTCTTCCTCGACGAGTTCTCGCGCCTCTGCCGCCAGTGCGCAGGCGGGCTGCGGGTCACCGTGGCCCTCTCCGACGAAGCCGCGGCGCCGTGCAGCGAACACCCGCTGCTCGCCTTCGAGAGCGGCTTCGTGCACGAGGTGGCAGCGCGCGCCATGCAAGGCCGCTTCGAGGGCGTGCGCGCCTATCTCGCCGGCCCGCCGCCGGCCGTCGATGCGAGCGTGCGCATGCTGCTCATGGCGCGCATGTCCACCGCCAACATCCGCTACGACAAGTTCAGCTGACCCGAACGCCCGCAACGCCATGAACCCCACCCGCCTGTGCAGCGCGAGCGACATTCCGCCAAACGGCATGAAGACCTACGACACCGCCATCGGCGTCAAGGTGCTGGTGGTCAATGCGGGCGGCACCTTCTACGCCTACCAAGGCCTGTGCCCGCACCAGGACGTGTGCCTGGACGAAGGTTTCTTCGACGGCGCCACCCTCACCTGCCACCAGCACCTGTGGCAATGGGACATCACCACCGGTGAGGCGGTCGGCCTGGCCGAGGCGCCGCTCGAGCGCTACGCCCTGGCGCGCGAAGGCGACGATCTGTTCGTGGTGAAGTCGAGCGCACTCAAGGCGGCCGAGCTGTTCCGCGGCGTGCCCGACACCACGCTGGCCCGGCTCGACGCCCTCGCGCGCCGCGAGGAGCATCCCGCGCACCATGCGCTCTATGCCCTGGGCGACCCGGCCGACGACCTCTACGTGCTGGAGTCCGGCCGGGTTGAATTCACCATCGGCCGCGAAGACCGCGCCAGCATGGCCGGCTTCATGTTGCGAAAGGGCGAGGTGTTCGGCTGGGCCGCACTCCTCGAAGACCATCCGCGGCGCATTGCCAAGGCCGAGTGCATGGAAGCCTCGAGCCTGCTGCGGCTGGACGGCAAAGAAGTTCTGAAGGTGCTGGCCGACGACCCGATGTCGGGCTTTTTGGTGATGCGGCAGCTCTCGAC
>JANONH010000557.1:0-3872 GCA_031420735.1 Methylibium sp. | reverse complement strand
CGACCAGTACGGCCACGCCGGCGTCGACCCCAATATGGGCGCGCGCCGCGGCCCGGGCGGCGAAGCCTACGGCGGCTTCGCCGAGGCCTTCGGCGACATCTTCGGCGACATCTTCACCCAGGGCGGCCAGCGGCGCGCGGGTGGCTCGCAGGTGTTTCGCGGCGGCGATCTCAGCTACGCGATGGAGATCAGCCTGGAAGAAGCCGCGCGCGGCAAGGACACGCAGATCCGCATCCCCACCTGGGACGACTGCGCCACCTGCAGCGGCAGTGGCGCCAAGGCCGGCACCAGCGCCAAGCAATGCACGAGCTGCAACGGCGTGGGCCAGGTGCATTTGCGCCAGGGCTTCTTCAGCATCCAGCAGACCTGCCCCACCTGCCACGGCAGCGGCAAAATCATTCCCGAACCCTGCCCGGCCTGCAGCGGCGCGGGCCGCATCAAGAGCAACAAGACGCTCGAGGTGCGCATCCCGCCGGGCATCAACGAAGGCATGCGCATTCGCTCGGCCGGCAACGGCGAGCCGGGCACCAACGGCGGCCCGGCGGGCGACCTCTACATCGAAATCCGCATCAAGCCGCACGACATCTTCGAGCGCGACGGCGACGACCTGCACTGCACCATTCCGGTGGGCATCGCCACCGCCTCGCTCGGCGGCTCGATCGAAGTGCCCACTCTCGGCGGCAAGGCCGAGATCGAGCTGCCCGAAGGCACCCAGCACGGCAAGACCTTCCGCCTGCGCGGCAAGGGCGTCAAGGGCGTGCGCTCGAGCTACCCCGGCGACCTGTATTGCCATGTGGCGGTCGAGACGCCGATCAAGCTCACCGAGCACCAGCGCAAGCTGCTGAAGGAGCTCGACGAGAGCTTCCGCAAAGGCGGCGACCGCCACTCGCCCAACCAGAAAAGCTGGACCGACCGGGTGAAGGATCTGTTCAAGTAGCTCGCGACCGCATCGCCGCGGGCCATGCCGCCCGGCGCGGCAACGGGATCGACCGAATTCGCCGGCAAGGAGCAGCGCGTTCCTGCGCGCTGCAGCGAGCCTGGACAAGCCGGCGCGACGCCAGCCGCTCAGCCGCTCAGCCGCTCAGCCGCTCAGCCGCTGAGCCGCTCAGCCGCTCAGCCGAACAGATCGGCCTGCGACGCGTCGCCACAAGGTGGGCGAAAACGGCTGCTGTCGAGCTCGACGCGCCCGCGGTCCAGGCCATGCCGGGCCGCCGCCTTGCGCACGCGCTGTGCGATGAGTTCGGCCCAGGGACCGCTGCCCTTCATGCGCGTCGCGAAGTCGGCGTCGTAATCCTTGCCGCCGCGCATGTCTTGCACGCGCGCCATCACGCGCGCGGCACGCGCGGGGAAGTGCTGCTCGAGCCACTGCCGAAAGAGCGGCGCGACTTCCCACGGCAGGCGCAGCACGGTGTAGTGGATCGACGCGGCGCCCGCCTCGGCCGCTGCGGCGACGATGCGCTCGATCTCCGGCTCGTTGAGAAAGGGAATGATGGGCGCGATGTTCACGCCCACTGGCACGCCCGCATCAGTCAGGCGCTTGACCGCCTGCAGGCGCCGGGCGGGCGCAGCCGCGCGCGGCTCGAGGCGCCGCGCCAACTCGGCATCGAGGGTGGTGACGCTGATGAACACCAGCGCCTGGCGACGAAGCGCCGCCGGGGCGATGAGGTCGAGGTCGCGCTCGACACCGGCCGACTTGGTGACGAGGGTGAACGGGTGCTCGCAGGCGGTGAGCACTTCGAGCACGCCGCGCGTGAGGCCAAGCTTGCGCTCCACCGGCTGGTAGGCGTCGGTCGCCGAGCCGATGTTGATGGGGCTGGCCCGGTAGGCCGGCCGCGCCAGCTCGGTGCGCAGCAGCGCCGCGGCATTCAGCTTGGCCACCAGTCGCGTCTCGAAATCGAGGCCAGGCGAGAGGTTCAGATAGCTGTGGGTCGGCCGGGCATAGCAGTAGATGCAGCCGTGCTCGCAACCGCGGTAGGGGTTGATCGAGAGCTCGAAGGGGACGTCGGGCGAGGCATTGCGCGCGATGATGCTGCGCGCTTGTTCATGCGTGACTGTGGTCGGGGGCGGCGGCATGGCGCCGTCTTCGGCCACCGCCTCCCAGCCGTCGTCGGCCGGCTCGCGGCGGTCTTGCACGAAGCGGTGCGCCAGGCGAAGCGGCGTGCCGCGGCCTTTGATTGGAGCACCGCGCTCAGGGTTTGCGGGGTTCATGGCGGCGAGAATACTGTCGATTCATACAGTTTTGCAAGTCCGTGTGCGCTGCGCCAACTGGCAGCCTCCGAAGCCGGCTTTGGACTCAGGCTCAGCCTCTGGCGAGGGCAATGGCGGCGTCGGCATTACAATTTCTCCGACGTAATACCGGAGTGCTCGGATGGCGACCACCCTCACCTCGAAGTCGCAGCTCACGTTGCCCAAGCCGATCCGCGAGTACCTGAAGGTCGGCCCCGGCGACCGTGTCGAGTTCTGCATCGGCGCTGACGGTGCCGTTCGGGTCGAGCCCGTGGCGGCGCCGGCTAAACCGAGCCGCCGAACGCTGGCCAAGTACCGCAAGTTGCGCGGATCGGGCGGCCATGCCGGCGGATCGACCGACGAGCTGATGCGGCTGCTGCGCGGCTGCGAAGACGACGCCAACGACCCAGGCTTCGCGGCTGTGCCGCGGCCGTGATCGTCGTCGACACCTGCGTGCTGGTCGATGTGTCGACCGGCGACGCGCGCTGGCAGGACTGGTCGAGCGAGCAGCTCGCCGCGTGGGCCGATCGCGGCCCGCTGCTGGTCAACCCGATCGTGTTCGCCGAGTGGTGCGCCGACTTTGCGAGCTACGAGGCGGCGCTGTCGGCCATCGACGCTTTCGGCTTGACCTGGCAAGAGCTGCCGCGGGGGGCGCTGTTCGTCGCCTCGCGCGCGCACCTCGCTTACCGCCGACGCGGCGGCACCCGACCGATGGTGCTGGCCGATTTCCTGATCGGCGCGCATGCGGCGGTGGTGCGCGTCCCGCTACTCACGCGCGACCGCCGGCGCTTCGCGGCCTATTTTCCATCGCTCGAAGTGGTGGCGCCTTGATTGGCGGCAGGCAGCGTGGGCGCATCGCGCGCAGTCCGTGCGGTCGCAGCGAGCGTCGCGCTCCTCGCCAACGGTAGGCCGCAATCCGTATAACTCGTTCGGTTTCGGCTCTGCCGGCTTGGCATTGACCGCTTCGCGTCTACTCGCGCCGCAAGTAGACGTAGAGGCCCTCGATCAGCCGGCGCTGGTCGTGACGAACCGCTTCGCGCACGAGGGCTTCGATGCCAAAGCCGTGCTCGGCGGCCAGGCGCCGTACATGGGCCTCGGAGTGGGCATAGCGCAGACTGCTGAGCAGTTGCACCTCGTGGCCGGCGCCAGCCAGCTCGACCGTGAAGCAGAACAGCGCGCCCGCTCGGGTGGCTGCGTGCACGCTGGCGAACACGGGCGCCAGGTCGCCGACGTAGATGAACACGTCGGCTGCAAGCACCAGGTCATAGGGCTCGGCGCGCTGCTGCAGCCGCTCGGCCAAGTGCTGGCTCAGATCGGCCTGCAGCAGGTCGTCGTAGACGCCGAGCGAGCGTGCCCGCTCCAGCATCGCAGCAGAAACATCGACGCCAATGAGCCGCTCGACCCAGGGGCGCACCAGCGGCCCGCACAGCCCGGTGCCGCAACCCAAGTCGAGCGCCGCGCCGAAGGGCTTGCCCGCCGCTTTGGCTGCTGCGTTCTTGCCTCGGCGCAGGCCGGGCAGAGGCGCGGTGAGCACGGCATGGGCCCGGTAGCCGAGTTGCCCCACCAAATGCTGCTCGAAGTCGTCGGCATAGCTGTCGAACAGCGCCTCGACGTAAGCCCGCGGGGCCGCACCCGGCACGACGGCG
>JANONH010000556.1:0-2130 GCA_031420735.1 Methylibium sp. | reverse complement strand
ATCGGCGGTTCGGCCGGGGCATGGGACGACGGCCGCGGCGAAGTCGACGATGCGCTGGCCGTGCTGCAGGCGCATCGCGCGCCGCAGCAGCGGCTGCTGCTGGCGGGGTTCTCGTTCGGCGCCTATGTGACCTCGCGCCTGGCGCTCAGGCTGGCGCCAGGCCAAGCCGCGGAGCGCATCGTGCTGGTCGGCCCGGCCGTGCAGAGCTTCAGCGTCGCCCCGGTGCCCGCCGGCAGCCTGGTGATCCAGGGCGAGCACGACGATGTCGTGGCGCTGTCCTCCGTGCTCGACTGGGCCCGCCCGCAGGCCCAACCGGTCACTGTCGTGCCCGGCGCTGGCCACTTTTTCCATGGGCAGCTGCCGCTGCTCAAGCAGCTCGTCGTCACCGCCCTCACGGCCGATGCGGCTGCCAACTGAATCGAAACGCATGAAGCTGATTCCGAACCTGCACTCGACCTGGCGCGGCGCGCGGATGCTGATGCTGATGCTGACGCTCCTGACCCTTGCGGCGACGGCGCTGCCGGCACGTGCGCAAGCGCCGCAGCCGCCCGAGATCGCAGCACGCCAGTACATCCTTTACGACCTGAGCAGCAACCAGGTGCTGGCCGAGCGCGAAGCCGACGCCCAGGCCGACCCGGCCTCGCTGACCAAATTGATGACCGCCTATCTGGTGTTCAACGCCCTGCGCGACAAGAAGCTCGCGCTCGACCAGACGCTGAGCGTTTCGCCGCGCGCCTGGGCCGAACGCAAGGGCGGCGGCTCGCTGATGTTCATCGACCCGAAGATGACGCCCACCGTTGCCGAACTGCTGCGCGGCATGATCGTGCAGAGCGGCAACGACGCCTCGGTGGCCCTGGCCGAGGGCGTCAGTGGCGCGGTCGAGACCTTCGTCCAGGCCATGAACCGCCAGGCCCAGGCCTGGGGGATGAAGAACACGCAGTTCAAGAACGTCACCGGCCTGACCGAAAGCGGCCACCACACCAGCGCGCGCGACATCGCCCAAGTGGCGGCGCGCCTCATCGCCGAGCACCCCGAGCACTACAAGCTCTACGCCGTGCGCGAGTACACCTTCAACAACATCCGCCAGGACAACCGCAACCTGCTGCTCGGCCGCGACGCCACCGTCGACGGCATGAAGACCGGCTACACCGAGGCCGCCGGCTACTGCTTGGTGGCCAGCAGCGTGCGCGACACACCGGCCGGCAAGCGCCGCCTGCTGAGCGTGGTGATGGGCACGGCGTCGATGCAGGCACGTGCCAATGAAAGCCAGAAGCTGCTGAACTGGGGCTGGCTGGCCTGGGACGCGGTGCGCCTGTTCGCCGACCAGCAGGCCATTGCCACGGTGCCGGTGTGGAAGGGCAGCGCCAACACGGCCAGGCTCGGCGCGCCCGGCCCGCTGTTTGTCAGCGTGCCGCGCGGCGAAGGCGACAAGCTGCGCACCAGCATCGAACGCACCGACCCACTGGTGGCGCCGCTGACGGCTGGCCAACGTGTGGGCAGCATCCAGGTCGGCACCGCCGGCGGCGCCAAGCTGGCAACGGTGCCGCTGGTGGTGCTGGAACCAGTGCCGCTGGCGGGCATCTTCGGCCGCGCCTGGGACGCCCTGCGGCTGTGGATCCAGTGATCGGGGCCGCCCCGCCGGTGCCCGCTTCGCCCCATTTTCCGCGACACTTTCCGCCCATCCCCGAAGGAGGCCGCATGGTCACTGCACTGCCCGACCTGCCCTGCTATCTGAACGGCGAGTTCTCGAACGTCGCCGAGGCCAAGGTCTCGG
The DNA here is from genome assembly GCA_031420735.1 of Methylibium sp. Classification (GTDB taxonomy): domain Bacteria; phylum Pseudomonadota; class Gammaproteobacteria; order Burkholderiales; family Burkholderiaceae_C; genus Methylibium. The sequence continues at coordinate 356 of JANONH010000556.1, read as the reverse complement.
TGCTCGACCGCGGCTTCATCTTCGGCGACGGCATCTACGAGGTGGTGCCGGTCTACGGCGGGCGCCTGTTCCGCTTCGACGAACACATGGCGCGGCTGCAGCGTTCGCTGTCCAAGCTGCGCATCGACAACCCCCACCGCAGCGAGCAGTGGCTGGCGGCCTGCCGCGCGCTGGTGCAGCAACTGAACGAACGCAACCCGGCGCCCGACCAGTTGCTCTACATCCAGGTGACGCGCGGCGTGGCGGCGCGCGACCATGTGATGCCACCGGGGGTGGTACCGACGGTGTTCAGGATGGGCAGCCCGATGAAACCGGCCTCGCCCGAGCAGCGCCACCAGGGCGTGAGCTGCGTGACG
>JANONH010000555.1:0-1524 GCA_031420735.1 Methylibium sp. | reverse complement strand
GGGCGCGTGGCCTGCGCGCGCAGCGCGCTTCGTGAACAAACTCGGCGCGCTTGTTTGAACGCAGCGAGCAGCAGCGAGCAGCAGCGAGCGCAGTGAGTTGTGCGACGGGCCACGAGACGCTGCGCTGCTCGGGGACGGGGCCCAGAGGGCCCCGCACGAGCCGCAGTGAAGCGGCACACGCCGCCCGGCCCCGGCTTTGCTCGCGCAGACGCTCGCAAATGCCGACCGTCGCGCCCGGTTGGCTTTGGTTTTGTCTACACCGTCTGAGCGACGGATCTGAACGACGGGCGTGCTCGGCCCGTGCGGGGCGCGTCGCAGCGGCGCCGCAGCAGCGCCGCGGCAGTGCGGCAGTGCGAACCGCCCCGGCTTTCTTCACAGCCGAAGGGGTGCCGCGTAGCCGGTCATCTCCAGGTAGCCACGCCCGACGCGGTGGCCGGCCGAGTCGTGCAGATCGGACAGCCCTTCCCAGTAGACGTTGCCGGTCGAGCCGCCGGTGTCGAGCTCCTGCGCATCGAGTCGGGCGCGAACTTCGTAGTTGCCGGCCGGGGTGTCGATGCGCCAGCGCACCGGGTAGGTGGCGCGGGTGGCCGGGCTGGTCCAGGTGGCCAGTGGCGTGAAGCGAACCTCGTCGGTGGCAAAGGCACGCGGCAGGCCGCCCGCCCTGCGGTGGCTGCCGCCGGCCCACAACGTGCTGCCATCGCGTCGGCGCAGCCGAAAGGCGGTGAGGGCGCTGGCGTCGTCGAGGTTCATGCCGATCCAGTCCCAGCCGACGGCTTCGGGGTGCAGCAGGGCTTCGCTCCATTCGTGGTCGAGCCAGGCGCGGCCGGCGACCGCCCGCGTGCGCCCGGCCACGCGCAAGCTGCCGCTGACCGCGAGTTGCGGCTCGCTCAGGTAGAAGCTCGCCTGCGCTGCCTCGGGGCCTTTGCGCGAGTAGCCGGCGTCGCCTTGCAGCAGCACCGGCTGCGTCGCGTTCAGGCGCAGGTCGAGCGCGAAGCCCTGGCTCGGCGAGTCGGCGCGAGCGAGATAGTGGTGGCCGGTGTCGGCAGCGCTTCCTGTGGCCACGCGCTTCAGCGACCAGTCGCGCAGGCGCAGGTCGGTGTCGCTAGTGGATGCTTCGGCGATGCCGAAACCGGCACGCGCGATGCGCTGGTCGTGGCGCAGGCGGCGCTGCAGCGGGTCGCTTAGCGCGGCGTGTGCAAACAGCAGTTGGCGTGCGGCAAAGCGACTCGGGTTGCCTGCGGCCAGGTCGGTGCGCGAGCGAAACACCGTCAACTGGAAACCATAGGGTTCGCTCGTCCCGGCTTCGCCGGTGGATCGGCGGTCGGCCGCGTCGGCTCCGGTCAGCCAGCCAGTCACGTACCACCACTCGGTGCGGAAATCCTCGTGCGAGCCGAAGTCGCGCGGCAGCACGATGGGCGTGCCCTTGCGCACCACGCCAGCGGCAAACGCGCGCGGCGCCCACGCGCCCGCGGCAGCGGCCCACAGCAGCGCCCGGCGCGAGCCGTTCACGCCAGCGCCGCGCCG
>JANONH010000554.1:0-2021 GCA_031420735.1 Methylibium sp. | reverse complement strand
AGCCCGGGTCGGTGTGCAGCACGCTGGCCTCCTGCACATTGGAATGGCGGCCGATCAGGATCGGCTCGTTGTCGCCGCGCATCGTCACCTGCGACCACACGCTGGCGCCCTCCCCCACCGTGACCCAGCCGATCAGCTCGGCGCTTTCGGCGACATAGGCACTCTCGTGGACGCTGGGCACGCGGTCGTCGAGCTTGAACAAGGCCATGGTGCGCTCCGGCAAAGCGATAATTTTAAGGATGCCTGCTGCTCACCCGCCCTGCCCCGCCGAGTTGCGCCGCTCGGCGCTCGACTTGCTCGAGCTCTGCGATGCGCACGCCAAGGCGGCCGGCGTGCGCGCCCTTTACGAACGACGCCACTCGCTCACGCTCGACACCGAGTCCATCCTTGCGCCGAGCCGGCTGTTGCCGGGGCGCCCGCCGCAGCCGCTGCTGGTGGCCGCCGCACAAGTGCCGCAGCGCTCGCCGGCCACGCCCCAAGGCCGCGCCGCCTTGTTGCACGCCATCGCCCACATCGAGTTCAACGCCATCAACCTCGCGCTCGACGCACTGTGGCGCTTTGCCGGCCTGCCCGCGGCTTATTACCGCGACTGGCTGCAGGTCGCCGCGGAAGAGGCCTTGCACTTCAGCCTGCTGTGCGAGCACCTGAGCAGTCTTGGGCACACCTACGGCGACTTCGCCGGCCACGACGGCCTGTGGAGCATGGTCGAGCGCACCGCGCACGACCCGCTGGCGCGCATGGCCCTGGTGCCGCGCACCCTCGAAGCCCGCGGCCTGGACGCCACGCCGCCGCTGCAGCGCAAGTTCGCGCAGGCGGGCGACACGCGCGCCGTCGACATACTCGGCGTGATCCTGCGCGACGAGATCGGCCATGTGGCGATCGGCAACCGCTGGTACCGCTGGTTGTGCCAGCGTGAAGGGCTCGACCCGGTGGCGCACTACCCGCTGCTGTCTGCGCGCTACCAGGCGCCTCGGCCGCGCCCGCCCTTCAACCTCGGCGCACGCGAAGCAGCCGGCTTCACGGCCGAAGAACTGGCCCTGCTCAGCGCCCCTTCTGCGGCGTCTCGGCCAGCGCCCTCGCACTGAACACGCCGACGGCAGCACCGAGCAGCACGCCCGCAGCCACGTCGAGCACCACGTGCTGGCGCACCGCCACGGTCGACAAGATGATGGCCGCGCACCACAGCCAGCCGAGCGCACGCAGCCAGCTCGGCGCCGCCACCTCGCGCAGCACGCGGTCGATCCACAGGCCGGCGAACACCGCGAACGCCACGTGCAACGACGGGCAGGCGTTGCCGCCGAGGTCGACCCGCTTCATGAACTGGAACGCGACGTGCTCGGCCCAGTCGATCTCGAACACCGGCACGGTCGTGGGCCAGACGAAGAAGATAGTCAGGCCCACGCCCGCCAGCACCGCAGCGCCGCGCACGAGCGCAAGCAGTTCGCGCCGATCGCGCAGCAGCGCCGGGGCGAGCGAGACGTAGACCCATAGCGAGGCATACATCGCCAGCGCCTCTGGCACGAACGGCAGCCAGCGGTCCAACGCCGTCATCGGCATCGTGTAGACCGCGAACTGCGGATTGCGAAGCGTCCAGAAGTAGCCCACGAAGAACACCCCGATCGCCAGCGGCGTGCCGATCGCCTTGAGCCATAGCAGCGCGCCCAGGCGTTCGCCGAGCAGGCGTTGCCAGCTCGGCGCGGTGGGCGGCGAGGCGGGCCGCTCCATCACGCACGCAGCGCGCGCACGCCGCAGCGCAGCCCGGCGCAGCGCAGCGCGGCGCTCACCTGCGCCCTCGCGCGTTGCGCGTGCCTGCGCAGGCGCGCCGCTCGCCCGGACCCTTAACCGCGCGGATGATGACGCGCATGCAATTGCCTCAAGCGCTCGCGCGCCACGTGGGTGTAAATCTGCGTGGTGGAAATGTCGGCATGGCCGAGCAGCATCTGCACCACGCGCAGGTCGGCACCGTGGTTGAGCAGGTGCGTGGCAAAGGCGTGGCGCAGGGTGTGCGGCGACAGCGGAGA
>JANONH010000553.1:0-2297 GCA_031420735.1 Methylibium sp. | reverse complement strand
GGCCTCCGCCGCTTTCTTCTGCTCTGCGTACTTGAACTTGCCGTAGTCCATGAGGCGGCAGACCGGGGGGTCGGCCGTGGCGGCGATTTCGACCAGATCGACATCGGCCTCGCCGGCCAGACGCAACGCTTCCTGAATGCTGACGATCCCCAGAGGCTCGTTTTCCGGGCCGTTGAGGCGAACCTCGAGTGCCATGATTTCCCGGTTGAGCCGGTGTTTGCGTTCGTCGTTCCGGGTACGGCGATCAAAGAAATTAGCGATGGTCAGAATCCTTTCGAGCCGTCTTCATGTGCCAGACCGGCTTGACGTTGAACACACACGAACCGCGGTGAGGCCAAAGGCGCCAACGCAAGCCACTGCGCTGCCTCAGGCCTTCTGGGCGATTTCACCGACGATTCTCTTGGAAAACTCTTCTAGAGGCATCACGCCGAGGTCGAGATTGCCTCTGGCGCGCACCGCCACCGTTTCCGCAGCCATCTCCTTATCGCCAACGACAAGAAGGTACGGAAGCTTCTGCAGTGAATGCTCGCGAATTTTATACGTGATTTTTTCGTTCCGCAAATCGACGCTGGCTCTAACTCCTTGTTTTTGCAGCGCTTTCGCAATGTGGCTTGCGTACTGAGCCTGCGCATCGGTGATGTTGAGCACAACCACCTGCACGGGCGCGAGCCAAACGGGGAAGGCCCCGGCGTGCTGCTCGATCAAAATGCCAATGAAACGCTCGAGGCTGCCCACGATGGCGCGGTGCAAGAGCACGGGATGGCGGCGCTCGCCCGACTCGGCAACGTACTCGGCTCCCAAGCGCTCGGCCATCGAAAAATCGACCTGCATCGTGCCGCACTGCCAGGCGCGCCCGATGGCGTCTTCCAGCGTGTACTCGATCTTCGGGCCATAAAAGGCGCCATCGCCAGGCGCCACCTCGAACTCGCAGCCGGAGCGCCTGAGGCTCTCCATCAAGGCCTCTTCGGCCTGGTCCCATACGGCGTCGGAGCCGATCCGCGCCGCGGGACGGGTGGCCACCTTGTAGACGATGCGCTCGAAGCCGAAGTCCTTGTAGACCGCGTGCAGCAAGGCCGTGAAGCTCACGCATTCCTCGAGAACGTGCGCCTCGCTGCAGAAAATATGGCCGTCGTCCTGGGTGAAGCCGCGCACCCGCATGATGCCGTGCAGCCCGCCAGTGGGCTCGTTGCGATGGCATTGCCCGAATTCGCCGTAGCGCAGGGGCAGATCGCGGTAGCTCTTGATGCCCTGCTTGAAGATGAGGATGTGGCCCGGGCAGTTCATCGGCTTGAGCGCGTAGTCGCGTTTCTCGCTCTCGGTCGTGAACATGTTGTCGCGGTACTTGTCCCAGTGCCCCGTTTTCTCCCACAAGCCCTGATCGAGCAACTGCGGCCCTTTGACCTCCTGGTAGCCGTTGTTGCGGTAGACCGCACGCATGTACTGCTCGACCTGCTGCCACAGCGTCCACCCCTTGGGATGCCAGAACACCAGCCCGGGTGCGTGTTCGTCGATATGAAACAGGTCGAGCTCGCGGCCGAGCTTGCGGTGGTCGCGTTTTTCGGCTTCTGCGAGCCGCTGCAAGTACTGGTCGAGTTGCTCTTGGCTGGCCCAGGCGGTGCCATAAATGCGCTGGAGCATTTTCGTTGCGGTGGTCGCCACGCCAATAGGCACCGGCCACCTTCATGAGCTTGAAGTGCTTGAGGCGGCCGGTGCTCGGCACGTGCGGTCCCCGGCACAAGTCTTCGAAGGCGCCCTCTCGGTACAGCGACACGTCTTCACCGGCGGGGATGCTGCCGATGATCTCGGCCTTGTAGTGCTCGCCCAGCGCCTTGAAATGCGCCACCGCTTCGTCCCGCGGCAAGGTGCGACGCTCGACTTTTTCGTCCTTGCGGGCGAGTTCGGTCATCTTTTTTTCGATGGCCTCCAAATCCTGCGGCGTGAACGGGCGCTTGTAGGAGAAGTCGTAGTAGAAGCCGTTCTCGATCACCGGGCCGATCGTGACCTGGGCCTCCGGGAACAGCTCCTTGACGGCATAGGCCAAGAGGTGGGCGGTCGAGTGGCGGATCAGCTCGAGGCCGTCGGTGTCGCGGTCGGTGACGATGCACAGCACCTCGTCGTTTTCGATCCGAAAGGCCGTGTCGACCAGCCGTGCTGCGTCGCCCTGGCCCAGGCGCCCGCCGAGCGCCGCCTTGGCCAAGCCAGGGCCGATGGATGCAGCCACCTCCCCCACCGTCACCGGGCCTGGGAAGTTTCGGCTGGAGCCGTCGGGCAGTCGAATGGCGATCATGCGGCGTCTT
>JANONH010000552.1:0-3264 GCA_031420735.1 Methylibium sp. | reverse complement strand
TGCTGCACCAGGTAGGCGTCGAGGTCGTCGGCCGCCTCGACGAACAGGCTCAGCTCGGCGCGCACCAGGCCGCGGTCGCGGCGCTCTTCGCATTCGCCAGGCAACAGGCACACCAGCCGCTCCTGCACCGCCAGCAGCCGTGGCCAGTCTTCGGCCGCACGGTGGATTTCCTTGAGGTTGCGCAGCATGCGCGCAATCACTTCGCGCGGCGCCGCCGGCTGCAAGAACAGGCCCAGCGGCATGTCGAAGTCGCCCAGCAAACCCTGGCGGCGCTTGTAGGGCACGAGCCGCTCGTCGAGTTCGTCGCGCGAGAGCGAATGGCCGTTCATCGGGTCGATCACCACTTCGCCGCGCGGCATCTTCACCTTCATGAGGAAGTGGCCGGGAAACGAGACCGCGCAGGCCGTGAGGCCGATCTGCTGGGCCATCTCGAGGTAGACGACAGCCAGCGAGATGGGGATGCCGCGGCGGGTGCGCAGCACCTCGTGGATGTAGCTGTTGGCGCTGGCGTAGAAATCGTTGACGTTGCCGGCGAAGCCGCATTGCTGGAAAAAATGGCGGTTGAGCAAGCGCAGCTTCTGCACCGCAGCGGCGTCGGCGGGGATCGCGCGTGCGAGCTTGGCGGTGAGTCGGTCGAGCTCGGCCAACACGCTCTCGGTGTCCAGCAGGGGGTGCTCGTCCTGGGCGATGGAGATCGCCGCTTCGGTCAGGGCCAAGCTCGCGTCGTCGGCGACCAGCGCGGCAAAGTATTCCAGCGCGGTCGGCACCTCGGTTGAATACGGTGCGGACATGCGGCCAGTTTAGGCGAGCCTGGCTCGCATCGCGCGCTTCAAGCGCGTCGCATGAAGTGACGCGGGCGCAGGCCCAGCAGCAACAGCAGGCCGAAGTAAAGCGCCGCCGCCGCCGCCAGCACGCCGGCCAGCGCGGCGGCGCGCAGGCCTTCGCGGCTGCCGAGCGCCACCCAGTCGAGCGCCGTAGCCGCCCAGGCGAGGCCAGCACCCATGGCCAGGCTGGCAAAGCCGACCTTGAGCGCGAATGCGGTCCAGCCCGGCTCGGGCCACCAACTGCGCCGACGATGCAGGCCGATTAGTAGCCACAGCGCGTTGACGAGCGCCGCGCAGCCGATGGAGAGCGCCAGGCCCGCGTGGCCGAGCCACGGCACGAACAGGAGATTGAGCAGCTGCGTGAGCACCAGCACCACGATGGCCACCTTGACCGGCGTGCGGACGTCCTGCTTGGCATAAAACCCCGGTGCCAGCACCTTGAGCGCCACCAGCCCGAGCAGGCCAACGCCGTAGCCCATGAGTGCCACGACGGTCTGCTGCACGTCCTGCGGTGTAAAGGCGCCGCGGTGGTAGAGCACGGCCACCAGCGCCTGCGGGAACACGAGCAGCGCCACCGCGCAGGGCAGCGCCAGCAGCACCACCAGCCGCAGGCCCCAGTCGAGCAAGGCCGAGTAGCGCGCCGAGTCGCCCGCGGCCTGCGTGGCCGAGAGCTGGGGCAGCAAGACCACGCCGAGCGCCACGCCCAGCAGCGCCGTCGGGAACTCCATCAGCCGGTCGGCGTAGGTGAGCCAGGAGACGGCGCCGGCACCGATCTGGGTGGCGATCTGGGTGTTAATGAGGAGCGAGATCTGGGCCACCGACACACCCAGGATGGCCGGCGCCATTTGCTTGAGCACGCGCTTGACGCCGGGGTGCCGCCAGGCCGCAGCGAGCGTGGCCGGCCGCAGGCCCGGGTGGGGCAAGGCGCCGATGCGCATGAGGGCGGGCACCTGCAGCGCGAGCTGCAGTGCGCCACCGAGCATGACGCCCACGGCCAGTGCGTAGATGGGCTCGACACCCCATTGCGCAAAGCGCGGCACCAGCAACCAGGCGCACAGGATGACCGACAGGTTGAGCAGCACCGGCGTCACCGCCGGCACGGCGAAGCGCTTCCAGGTGTTGAGGATGCCCGCACTGAGCGCCACCAGCGACATGAAGCCGATGTAGGGAAACATGATGCGCGTCATGACCACCGCCGCGTCGAAACCACCAGTCTTTTTCAGCCCCTCTGCCATCAGCCAGACCAGCACGGGTGAGGCCAGCACGCCCAGAATCACCGTGGCGAGCAGCGCCCAGAGCAGCACCGTGGCGACGGCGTCGACCAGCGCATGGGTGGCGCTGTCGCCGTTCTCGGCGCGGCTGTGCGCGAGCAGCGGCACGAAGGCCTGGGAAAAGGCGCCTTCGGCGAACAGCCGGCGCAGCAGGTTGGGAATGCGAAACGCCACGTTGAAGGCGTCGGTCATGACGCTGGCGCCGAAGGCGGCCGCGATCATCTGCTCACGCACCAGGCCGGTGATGCGCGACGCCAGCGTCAGGAGGGAGACGGTCGACGCGGCGCGCAGCAGGTTCATCGAAGAGGGGTCATGAAGCCGCGCGGATTATAGGAAGGGGGCGCAGTGCGAAAGTGCTTTGCTATACTTTCTGGCTTCACATCCGCAACACGTCTTTCAGACACGTCTACCCGATGGCCACTGCCTCCAAAGTCAAGAAATCGGTCCGCATCGCGTCGGGCCGCAAGCGCGTTCGCCAGGACGTGCGGCTCAATGCGGCCAACACCGCCCTGCGCTCCAAGTTCCGCACGGCGATCAAGAACGTGCTCAAGGCGGTGGGTTTGGGCGACAAGCCCAAGGCCACCGAAACCTTCAAGGCGGCCCAAAAGACCATCGACTCCATCGCCGACAAGGGCCTGTTCCACAAGAACAAGGCGTCTCGCCACAAGAGCCGCCTTGCCGCCAAGCTCAAGGCGCTGTCGGCCTGAGGCCGCCCGCGCTTGAATCGAAAAAGGCTCCTGTGGGGGCCTTTTTTGCGCTTTTCGCTCGCTAGTAGGGCACCCGGCTTATGCGGTTTAGCTTCGAACGAATAGCAACGACCGCCTTAAAAACGGCCCGTTGAAAAAACTCAAGGTCCGCTTTCTGCGCCGATCGCGCTTGGCCCGAGGGCGGTGCGGCGCCCGCGTTCATGCCGGCGTACCAGAAATCGCTCGGTCGCCGCACCGCCCTCGGGCCCGGTGAGCCGGTGTTTTCTCGAGCTGCCGAATACAAACAAACGCCACCCGGCAAGGCTTTGGTCGGGCCGCGGGCACAGCGCATTGGCGCAGCCGAGCACCGCAGACTCTGGGTCGGCGTGCGTACCCGCGCGCTTCGTAGTGCGCCCAGCATGGGCGCACTCTTGCCGGTGCAAGTCCGGCCGTAAGTTGATCACGACGAACGAAGTGAAGCGC
>JANONH010000551.1:0-1559 GCA_031420735.1 Methylibium sp. | reverse complement strand
GAGGTCGTGTTTGCGCTCATGCTCGAGCTCGCGCGCGCCCAGGGCACCGCCTACGTGGTGGTGACCCACGACGAGCAAATCGCCGCGCGTTGCGCGCGCAAGCTGCACCTCGACCGCGGGCGCCTGCTCGCCTGAAGACCGGAGCACCGGCCCTGCACCGGCGCTCCCCGGGTCGGTGCGCTGACTCGCTGCCCGGCTGCCCACTCGCTGGGCGCCAGGCCACGCCAAAGATTTAGTGCGGCCGAACGCCGCGCCGTGTGGCCTGCCGTTTGCCCCATGCGACGTATCGCCCGGGCGGCGCCCACCTCGAGCAAACTCTGATAATGACCACTGGGAGAAGCTCGATGTGCTCGCCTCAAAACTGCCCGCTTGACGCCGTTTTTGGTCCCCCGGGCACATGACTTGCCTAGCCGAGCTGGCGCTTCGACCGAGGTGCCAGCAGCGGTGTGTCCGCTTGCCACCGCCGCTGCTCGAGTAAAACAATGAATCCGATTAAAGTCGAACGCCTCGCTGGGATGCCGTTGTATGTCGACGCCGACGGCACGCTGCTCAAGACTGACCTGCTGCTCGAGTCGGCGCTGCGCCTTTTCAAGCGCTCGCCTGCGTCGCTGCTGTCGATGCTGCGCTGGCTGATTGTCGGCGGCCCGGCCAGGCTAAAGCATGAAATTGCCCAGCGTGTCGATCTCGACGCTTCCAAACTGCCTTACCGCAGCGAGATCGTTGCACTCTGCCGCGAGGCGCAAGACGCCGGTCGCAAGGTGGTGCTGGCGACCGGCTCCAACACCAAGTACGCCGAAGCGGTGGCCGACCACTTGGGGCTTTTCGACGCCACCCTGGCGACCACTGCGACCCACAACCTGACCGGGCGCCGCAAGCTCGAAGCCATCCTCGGCGAATGCTCCGCACGGCGCTTCGTGTACGCCGGCAACGAAGCCAAAGACCTCAAAATTTGGGGCCACGCTGGGGCGGCCATCGTCTGCGGCAGCCATGACCTGGCGCGCCAGGCGGCCGCAGTGGCCGTCGTCGAGCGCCATGTGAGCGCGCAGCCCGCAGGTCTGAGGGTGCTGCTGCGCGCCATCCGCATTCACCAGTGGGCCAAGAACGTGCTCGTGTTCCTGCCCTTCGTGCCACTGATCGGCAGTCTTGCTCCCGGCCAGTGGCTGCAAGGAGTGGTTGGCTTCGTGTGCTTTGGCCTGTGCGCCTCGAGCGTCTACCTCACGAACGACCTGCTCGACCTCGACGCCGACCGCGCCCACCACAAAAAAAGCCGTCGCCCCGTCCCCTCGGGCGAGATCTCGCTGGCCACGGCGATCATGCTGTCGGCCGCGCTGCTGGTGGCTGCCTTCGCGCTCGCCGCGGCCCTGCTGACGCCCCTTTTCATGGCGGTGCTCGGCGGCTACTGGCTGCTCACCACCGCTTACTCCTTCGACCTCAAACGGCGCATCAACGTCGACATCCTCGCGCTGGCCTTGCTCTACACGCTGCGCGTGCTCGCCGGCTCTGCCGTGCTGATGATCAAGCCCTCGTTCTGGATGCTGGCCTTCTCGATGTTCCTGTTC
>JANONH010000550.1:0-1625 GCA_031420735.1 Methylibium sp. | reverse complement strand
GTGGCGGGCGTCATGGAGCTGATCCGGCGCTGGCACCGCAACAACACGGTGCGCCACGCCGACGAAGTCGGGCGCCTGCTGGCGTTGGCGCGCAGCGACCCGCATTGATCGCCGTGCGCGCAGCGCTGCGCGGCGCATCGCTGCCGCCGGTCACCGTCCCCTTGCACGAATGACCGCCACCCCGCACGCCGAGCGCAGCCACCGCGCGGTCTCGACCCTCGCGGTGCTCGCGCTGGTGTTCAACGCCTTCGTGTGGGGCGTGTCGTGGTGGCCGTTTCGACACCTGCAGGGGCTCGGCCTGCACCCGCTGTGGGCCACGGCCCTGATCTATGCCCTGGCCTCGGTGGCGATCGTGCTGCGCTGGCCGGGGGCACCGCGGCTGTTGGCGCGCACACCGGCGCTGTGGGTGCTCATGCTTGCCGCCGGCACCACCAATGCCGCCTTCAACTGGGCGGTGACCATCGGCGACGTCGTGCGCGTGGTGCTGTTGTTCTACCTCATGCCCCTTTGGACGGCGTTGCTCGCACGCTGGCTGCTGCACGAGCGCCTCACGTGCTGGGCGGCGCTGCGCATGGTGCTCGCGCTGGCCGGCGCGGCCATCGTGCTGCTGCCGCCCGGGCGGGGCTGGCCCTGGCCCTCGGGGCTGGCCGACCTGCTCGGCCTGCTCGGCGGCCTGGCCTTCGCGCTCAACAACGTGATGCTCAAACGCGAAGCGGCGCGGCCGGCCGAAGGCCGTGCGCTGGCCATGTTCTTCGGCGGTTTGCTGGTGGCGGGCGGCCTGGCTGTCGTGCTTGCGGCCAGCGGCAGCGTCGCGCTGCCACCGCCGCCGCGTGCCGACTGGCTGCCGGCCGCCGTGGCCCTGGCGCTGGCTTTCCTCGCCGCCAACCTGGCGCTGCAATACGGCACTTCAAAGCTGCGCGCCAACGTCACCGCGGTGGTGATGCTCACCGAAGTCGTGTTCGCGTCGGCCTCGGCGGTGTGGCTGGGCGACCAGGTGCTGAGCCCGCAGATGCTCGCCGGCGGCGCCTTGATCGTGCTGGCGGCCCTGCTGTCGACTCTGGAGCCGCCGGCACACCGGTAGACGCCGCAGCGCGCGCCCTCTCCTCATACGGATTGGCGTTCGAACGGCTGACAACGGCGGTCTGCGAACCGCCTTGTTGCCGAAACTCAGAGGGCTGCTTTCTGCGTCGATATCGCGCTTGGCCCAAGGGCGCCGCGGCGCCCGCGCTCATACCGGGGTTGCAGAAATCGCTCGGTCGCCGCACCGCCCTCGGGCCTCTTGAGCCGGCGTTTCTCCCCGTCGGAAAAAAAAGACAACCCCACATGCAAGGCGGCCCGTCCGTATCGGTCGCGCGACCGGCCGACCAGCAGCCGCCAGCGGCGCCCCCTAGAGGGGGAGCGGCAAAGCCGCAACGGGGGTGGCCCAAATGATGCCGCCGCCCAGGCACACCGCGCCGTCGTAGAGCACGGCCGACTGCCCGGGCGTCACAGCCCACTGCGGCTGTTCGAAGTCGAGCCGAAACGCGCCCGGCTCGGCCGGCGCGAGCAGGCAGGGCGCATCGGCCTGGCGGTAGCGTGTCTTGGCCGCCAGTGCGCCGCCCGCGGGCGCGCTGCCGGCGATCCAG
>JANONH010000549.1:0-2238 GCA_031420735.1 Methylibium sp. | reverse complement strand
TCACCCAGGACACGCCGACCCGTTCGGCACTATCGGGCGCCAAGCCTCCCTCCGCGCCGACCGCGCGGCCGGGGCGCGTGAAGATATCGCCCGCCGCCCGCGCACTCGCCGACGAACTCGGCGTCGACCCTTCAGTGATCGTGGCAACGGGCGACGATGACATGGTGACCCGCGACGATGTGCGCGCGCATGCCGCTGCGAGCCCGCCAGCCAAGCCGCTTGCGCCCATGCGCCGCGCCATTGCCGACGCGACGCAGCGCGCATGGCAGTCGATTCCCCACGTGGCGCTGCATTCGCACGCCGATGTCGGCGCCCTCATCGAGCGTGGTGGTGTGAGCCTGACGGCTGCGGTCGCCCGGGCCTCGGCACTGGCGCTATCCGACCACCCGGCCTTCAATGGCTGGCTGGTCGACAACGCCTTCGAGCCGTCGCGCAACGTCAACCTCGCGTTGGCGATAAGCACGCCCGAAGGGCTGTTAGCCGCCGTCGTGCCGGCGGCCGAAACCAAGTCGGTCGCCGAGCTTCGCAGTGAAATCCAGGCGCTCGCTGCAAGCGCAAGGACGGGACGTCTCGACGGTGCGCGCATGCTCGGTGGCTCGTTCACCATCAGTTCGCTGGGTCGGTGGGGAGTCGATGCCTTCGCGCCGATCATTGCCGCGCCGCAAGTGGCGATTCTGGGCGTTGGCCGTATCGATCGGGTTGCGCGCGAGGCGCCTGGCGGTGGCGTTCGCTTCGCCAGCGAAATTCAACTCACCCTCGTCTTCGATCACCGCGCCAACGACGGCGTCGAAGCCGCCCAACTGCTCGCGGCTATCGTGGGCTATCTGGAACATCCGCAACGCTTGGAGGTCCGGGCATGATTGAAAACGAATTGCCGCCGGAAATGCTGGTCACGTTCTGGCGCGACATGGTGCGCATCAGAGCCTTCGAGCAAGCGGCCCTGTACCAATCCTCGATCGGCAAGATTTACGGCGCGCTGCACAGTTACGAAGGCGAGGAGTCGTGCGCCATCGGCATCTGCGCCGCATTGAAGGACGGTGACTACGCGGCATCCACGCACCGCGGCCACGGCCACTGCATTGCGATGGGTGCGCGAATGGACCGCATGATGGCCGAGCTGTTCGGCCGCGTCGATGGCTATTGCAGGGGCAAGGGCGGGTCGCTGCACATCACCGATCTCAGCTCCGGCATGCTGGGCGCAAACGGCATTGTCGGCGCCGGTTATGCGATCGCGGCAGGCGCTGCGCTGAACGCCAAGGTCGCTCGCAACGGCCGTGTGTCGGTGGTGTTCTTCGGCGACGGTGCGGTCACACGCGGCACGTTTCATGAGGTCATGAACATGGCGTCGCTGTGGAAGCTGCCGCTGATCCTGGTCTGCGAAAACAACGAATTTGCGCAGTACGTGCGCTCGTCGGAGACGATGGTGTTCGAGAGCATCGCGGCACTCGCCGGCAACTATCAGATGCCCGGCGTGCGGCTCGATGGCAACGACATCTGCGCTGTCTACAAGGCCGCCGTCGCGGCAGTGGAGCGGGCGCGAGGCGGCAGCGGGCCCACGCTCATCGAGCTCAAGACCCAGCGTTTTCATGGTCACTCATCGGGCGATCCGCAGGTCTACCGGAGCAAGGCCAGCGTGGAAGATTTGCGTCAAAAGCGAGACCCCATTGCGCGACTGGAAGCCGAGCTGATTGGCGCCGGCCTATTGAGCGATCGCGAAGCCTTGCTGGCTCAGATTGAGGCCGAAGTTGCCGACGCCGTCAGCTTCGCCGATGCGAGTCCCTATCCGGCCGACGAAGAGTTGAGCCGCGACGTTTACGCATGATGGAGACCACCTTGCGCGAGATCACTTTCAGGGATGCCATCCGCGAGGCGCTCATAGAAGAAATGGAGCGGCAACCGGGGATGATCATCATCGGTGAAGATTTGCTGCCGGGCGGCGGCTCTTTCGGCGTCCACCTGGGGATGGGCGAGCGTTTCGGCGCGCGCATGTTTGAATCCCCGATCTCCGAGGCCTCGATCGTCGGCGTTGCGCTGGGTGCCGCGATGACCGGTGGCCCGGTGGTCGCAGAAATCATGTACTCGGATTTCATGACGGTGTGCATGGACGAGATCGTCAACCAGGCCGCCAAGATTCGCTACATGACCGGGGGCCAGGCACGGGTGCCGCTGGTCGTTCGATCTCCCATTGGCATGACCAAGGGCGTGGCGGCCCAGCATTCTCAATCCCTCGAAGCCTGG
>JANONH010000548.1:0-3240 GCA_031420735.1 Methylibium sp. | reverse complement strand
GCACAGAGCATGGGCGTGCCTTGCCCGAGCAACAGGCAGGCCAGCATGGCGCGCTGCAGGCGCGCGCGCAGTGCCCGCACGGCGGCGTCGCCGCTCGGGCCTTCGACGCCGCAGTTCCAACTGTGGTTGGCGTGGTGGCCGTCGCGGTTGCCTTCGCCATTGGCGCCGTTGTGGCGGTGCTCGAAACTCACCAGGTCGCGCAGAGTGAAGCCGTCGTGCGCGGTGATGAAGTCAACCGATTCCGCCGGCGTGCGGCGCCTTGCACGGAACACCTCCGCCGAGGCGCACAAGGCGTGCGCGAACTCGCCGCGCGTGGCCTCGCCGCCCAGCCAGAAGCGCCGCATGCCGTCGCGAAAACGGTCGTTCCACTCGCCCCAGCCGTGCGGGAATTCGCCGAGCCGGTAGGGGCCGGGGCCGAGGTCCCAGGGCTCGGCGATGAGCTTGACGCCTTGCAACAGTGGGTCTTGCGCGATCGCCTGCAACAGCGGCGAGGCGGCGTCGAAGCCGTGCTTGCCGCGCCCGAGCAACGGTGCCAGGTCGAAGCGAAAACCGTCGACGTGCATTTCGGCGACCCAGTGGCGCAGGCTGTCGAGCACCCACTGCATGACGCGCGGGTGGCGCAGCTCGAGCGTGTTGCCGCAGCCGCTCCAGTTTTCATAGGCGCCAGGGTGGCCGCTCCTGTGGCGGTACCAGTTGCGGTTGTCCAGGCCGCGCCAGCAAAGCGTGGGGCCGCTCGCGTCGCCTTCTGCGGTGTGGTTGAAGACGACGTCGAGGATCACCTCGATGCCCGCGGCATGCAGGCGCTTGACCATGGCGCGGAATTCGTCCTGCGCGCTCGGCGCCGCTGGGCCACCCGGGTGAAGCGGCTGCCGCGCGCTGCTGGCAAGACGCGGCTCGACCGCGAAGAAGCCCAGGGTGTTGTAGCCCCAGTGGTTGACCAGGCCGCGCTCGACCAGGCCCTGCTCGTCCAGGCGCTGGTGCACCGGCAGCAGGCTCACCGCGGTGATGCCCAGGCGCTTCAGGTGCACGAGGCTCGCCTCGTGCGCGAGGCCGGCGTAGCTGCCGCGCAGCGCCTCGGGCACGCCTGGGTGCAACTGCGTGAGCGACTTCACATGGGCTTCGTAGAGCACGCTGTCGGCCAGCGGCGTGCGCAGCGGACGGTCGTCGCCCCAGTCGAACGACGAGGCGCCGAGCGCGCGCGACTTCAGCGCCCAGGCGGCGTTGTCGCGCACGTCCATGCGGCCTTCTGCGTCGCCACCAAAATGCTCGGCGCGCCATTCGAAGCGACCGACGATTTCACGCGCACAGGGGTCGAGCAGAAGCTTGTGCGGGTTGAAGCGGTGGCCCTCGTGCGGCAGCCACGGGCCGTGCGCGCGCAGGCCATAGAGCGGCTCGGGCCCGGCTTGGGCAAGCAGGGCCTGCGGCACGAAGCCGTGCCAGACGTCGCCGCTGCGTCCGGGCAGCACGAGGCGCGCGACTTCACGCTCGCCGGTGGGGTCGAACAAGCAGAGTTCCAGGCGCTCGGCGTGCTCGGAAAACACCGCCAGGTTGAGGCCGCCGGCCTCGAGGCTGGCGCCCATCGGCCAGGGCCGCCCCGCCGTCACCGCCGATGCGCGCGCCGCGCCTTCACCCGTGTGCGCTCGGGCGCGCGGCCTGGCTGGCCACGCGAGTGCGGGCGCGCCTTCAGCGCGACCGGGAGCCGGGCGCATTGACGCCCCCTGCGCGCTTGGCGCTGTCCCGCCTGGCGGCAGCAAGCCGTCCTCGGGGCCGCCGTGCGAAGAGCTCATGCACGCCGCGCGCCGACGTTCCAGATTTGCTCGGCATAGGTGGCGATGCTGCGGTCTGAGGAGAACGGGCCCATGCCCGCGACGTTGGCGATGGCATGGCGCAGCCATTGCTCGGGCTCGCGGTAGAGCCGGTCCACGCGCTCCTGCGCTTCGAGGTAGCTGCCGTAATCGGCCAGCAGCTTGTAGTGGTCGCCGCCCCACAGCAGCGAGTCGACGATGGCGCGGTAGCGGTCGGCTTCTTGCTGCGAGAACTGCCCGCCCGCGATGGCGTCGAGCGCGGCCTTTATGTTCGCGTTGGCTTCGTAGAGGCGCATCGGCTGGTAGCCGCCGCGGTTGAGCGCGTCGATCTCGTGCGCCTTGTGGCCGAAGATGAAGATGCTGGCCTCGCCCACGCGGTCGCGGATTTCGATGTTGGCGCCGTCCTCGGTGCCGATGGTGAGCGCGCCGTTGAGCGCGAGCTTCATGTTGCCGGTGCCCGAGGCTTCGGTGCCGGCGGTGGAGATTTGCTGCGAGAGGTCGGCTGCGGGCATGAGCAGTTCGGCCACCGAGACGCTGTAGTTGGGCACGAACAGCACCTTCAGGCGCGGCCCGACCATCGGGTCGCAGTTGACCACGGCCGCGACGTCGTGAATGAGCCGGATGATCTGCTTGGCCATGTGATAAGACGATGCCGCCTTGCCGGCGAAGATCACGGTGCGCGGCAGCCAGTCGGCCTGCGGCTCGCGCAAGATGGCCTGGTAGCGGCTCACCACGTGCAGCAGGTTGAGCAACTGGCGCTTGTATTCGTGGATGCGCTTGACCTGCACGTCGAACAGGCTCGCCGGGTCGACCTGCACGCCCAGTTCGCGCTGCAGGTAGGCGGCCAGGCGCTCCTTGTTGGCGCGCTTCACGGCGGCAAACTCGTGGCGGAATTCGGCCTCGCCGGCGAGCGGCGCGATGCGGCTCAATTGCTCGAGGTCCAGGCGCCAGCCGGCGCCGATGCGGCGGTCGACCAGTGCCGCAAGCCCGGGGTTGGCCTGCGCCAGCCAGCGGCGCGGCGTGACGCCGTTGGTGACGTTGACGAAGCGCTCGGGGTAGAGGCTCGCGAAGTCGGCGAAGATGGTCTGCACCAGCAGGGCCGAATGCAGCGCCGAGACGCCGTTGACGCGGTGGCTGCCGACGATCGACAGGTGCGCCATGCGCACGCGGCGCTCGCCCGATTCGTCGATCAGCGAGAGGCGGCGCAGGAAGCCTTCGTCGCCGGGGCGGTGGGTGGCGGCTTCGAGCAGGAAGTCGTGGTTGATGCGCAAGATGATCTGCAGGTGGCGCGGCAGCACCTGCTGCAACAGCGCCACCGGCCAGGTCTCGAGCGCCTCGGGCATGAGCGTGTGGTTGGTGTAGGAAAACACCCGCCGGCATTGCGCCCAGGCGTCGGCCCAGGCGATGTCGTGCTCGTCCACCAGGAGGCGCATGA
>JANONH010000547.1:0-2485 GCA_031420735.1 Methylibium sp. | reverse complement strand
CACGCCCTGCTCGCGCTGGCCGGCGAGCGCGGCGCCGAGCGGGTGGTCTGCGCGGCCGGGCAGCGCTGGGACTGGGACGGCGTTTCCTTCCTGCTGCTGCATCCAGGCGAGGCCGAGCTCGAGTACGCGCAGCGTGCCGACAGCCGCCAGCGCCCCAATACCGTGAGCTGCGTGCTGCAGGCCAGTGGGCGCATCGGCGGCATGCGGCGCAGCGTGTTGCTCACCGGCGACCTGGAGCGTGAACAGGAAGCGCGGCTGGTGGCCCGCCATGGCGATGCGCTGGCCAGCGAGGTGCTGCTGGTGCCGCACCACGGCAGCAAGACGTCTTCGAGCGCTGTCTTTCTGGACGCCGTGGCGCCGCGCGTCGCGTTGGTGCAGGCGGGTTACCGCAACCGCTTCGGTCACCCGGCCGCCGAAGTGCTTGGCCGCTACGAGGCGCGCGGCATCGGCGTGGTCGACAGCGCACGCTGCGGCGCCTGGCATTTGGGTGCCGAAGGCGCCACCTGTTGGCGTCAGCAAGCGCGGCGCTATTGGCACCACACGGGCCGCCCCGGCGAGCCCCAACCCGCGGCCGACGGCAGCGGCGCCGGGCGGCACAATGGCTTAAAAGTTGCTTACCCCGTGCCGGCGCCAGCGCCCGTGTTCGACGCCGTCGATGCCAACGAGTAAAAGCCCCGCCCTGCCGATGCGCATTGCCCTGCACCACCTGACGCACTACCGCTACGACCGCGACGTTGCCCTCGGGCCGCAGACCGTGCGCCTGCGGCCTGCGCCCCATTGCCGCACGCCCATCGAAGGCTATGCGCTGCACGTCGAGCCGCCGCAGCACAGCGTGGTTTGGGAGCGCGATGCCTACGGCAACCACCTCGCCAAGGTGAGCGTGCCGCACAAGGCCAACGAGTTGCGCATCGGCGTCGATCTGGTGGCGTCGCTCGACGCCTTCAACCCCTTCGACTTCGTCGTCGACGCCGCTGCCGAGCGTTTTCCGTTCGACTACCCGCCCAATTTGGTGCGCGACCTGGCGCCCTATCTGGCGGCCCGGGACGGCGGCGACGCCTCGCCCGAGTTGCGGGCCTTCTTGTCGGCCACCCGGGCGCAAGGCGAACTCACGCTCGACGCGGTGGTGGGCTTGAACCAACGTGTGCAGCGGGCCACGCGCTACGAAGTGCGCATGGAGCCCGGCGTGCAATCGCCCGAGCTGACGCTCGAGCGCGGCGCGGGTTCCTGCCGCGACTCCTCCTGGCTGCTGGTGCAGGCCCTGCGCCATTGGGGCCTGGCGGCGCGCTTCGTCTCGGGCTATCTCATCCAGCTCGCCGCGCCCGGCGGCCCGGCGGCCGACAACGCCGACCTGCACGCCTGGTGCGAGGTTTATTTGCCGGGCGCCGGCTGGGTCGGCCTGGACCCGACATCGGGCCTGCTCGCCGATGCGGGCCACATTCCTTTGGCTTGCACGCCCGAGCCGCAGTCGGCTGCGCCGGTGTGCGGCGCGGTGGGCGTGAGCGAGGTCGAATTCAGCCACGAGATGAGCCTGGTGCGGCTCTCGAAGGAGACGCAACTCGTGCCGGCCTACGATGAAATGCACGCGCGCGGCCGCGCGGTGCGCGAACACTACAGCGGCTACGACCGCTGGCTCGCCGCGCAGCCGCACGAACAGATGCAAAGCCGCCGCGCCGAGGCCGAACTGGTGTTTCGGCGCGTGGGCATCACCTTCGCGGTCTATGGCGCCAAAGACGAAGAAGGCGCCGGCACCGAACGCCTGATTCCCTTTGATCTCATCCCCCGCATCATCCCGGCGGCCGAGTGGCGCGAGATGGAGCGCGGCCTCGCGCAGCGCGTGACCGCGCTCAACCGCTTCCTGCACGATGTCTACCACGGGCAGGAGATCCTGCGCGCGGGGGTCGTGCCGGCCGAGCAGGTGCTGCACAACGCGCAGTTCCGCCCCGAAATGGTGGGTGTCGACGTCCCCGGCGGCATCTACGCGCACATCGCCGGCATCGACATCGTGCGCGTCGGCCAGCGCGACGGCTCGGGCCGCTACGTGGTGCTCGAAGACAACCTGCGCGTGCCCAGCGGCGTGTCCTACATGCTCGAGAACCGCAAGATGATGATGCGGCTGTTCCCCGACTTGTTCGCCGCGCACCGCGTGGCGCCGGTGGCGCACTACCCCGACTTGCTGCTGGAGAGTCTGCGCTCGGTGGCGCCGGCCAGCGTGAACGAACCCACCGTGGTGGTGCTCACGCCCGGCATGCACAACAGCGCTTACTTCGAGCACGCCTTTCTCGCCCAGCAGATGGGCGTGGAGCTGGTCGAAGGCCAGGACCTGTTCGTGCGCGACGAGCACCTTTACATGCGCACCACCCAGGGGCCGCGCCGGGTCGACGTGATCTACCGCCGCATCGACGACGACTTCCTCGACCCGCTGGCCTTTCGCCCGGGCTCCAGCATCGGCTGCGCGGGCCTGCTCGGCGTCTACCGCGCCGGCAAC
>JANONH010000546.1:0-2524 GCA_031420735.1 Methylibium sp. | reverse complement strand
GGGCGCGTGTTCTGCGGCGGCGACGCCGTGCACCGCCATCCGCCGTCGAGCGGCCTCGGCTCGAACACCTCTATGCAGGACGCTTTCAACCTGGCATGGAAGCTGGCCTTCGTGGTGAAAGGCCACGCCGGCGCGCGGCTGCTGGACTCTTACACCCTGGAGCGAGCGCCGGTGGGCGCACAGGTCGTGGCGCGCGCCAATCAGTCGCGGCTCGACTACGCCCCGCTGAACCGCGCCTTGCGCGACGCGGACGCGCCCGACCCCGTGGCCGCCGGGCTCGAGAGTCTGGCCGATGCGGGACCGCAGGGCATCGCGCGGCGCTCGGCGCTGGCCGCGGCCCTGAAGCTGAAGAACCACGAATTCAACGCCCAGGGCGTGGAGATGAACCAGCGTTGCATCTCGTCGGCCGTCTTGCCCGATCCGGGCGGCGCCGAAGAAGTGTGGCGGCGCGACCCGCTGCTCTACCTGCAGGCCACCACCCGCCCCGGCGCCAAGCTGCCCCACGCCTGGCTCGTGGGCCGCGACGGCCGGCGCGTCTCTACGCTCGACGTCGTCGGCAAGGCTTGCTTCTCGCTCGTCACCGGCATCGCCGGCCAGGCCTGGGTCGATGCGGCGGCAAATCTCGGGCTGCCTTTTCTCACCACCGTGGTCATTGGCCAGCCGGGTGCACAGGACTTGTATTGCCACTGGCACAGCCTGCGCGAGATCGACGAAGCCGGCGCCCTGCTGGTGCGACCCGATGGCGTGGTGGCCTGGCGCCAGCATCACGCGCCAGCCAGTGCTGCGGAGGCCCAAAGCGCGCTCGAGAAAGCCTTGACCTTGCTGCTCGACCGCGACTCGCTCGCCCAGGAGTCGGCATGACGGCTCGCGCCTTTGCGCAAGCGCAATGCGCGAGCGAGCAAGCCCTGACCTCGCTGCTCGACCGCCGCTCACCAACCCAGGAGTCGGCATGACGGCCCGCGCCTTTCTCGGCCTCTCGCATTCGCCGTTGATGGGGCTCAACGCGGTCGCGGCCGCAGTGGAGAGTGAATTGCGCGCGGCCATCGACCGGGCACGCGACGCCGTGCGGGCCTTTGCGCCGGAGCTGGTGGTGTTGGTGGCGCCGGACCATTACAACGGCTTCTTCAATGAGCTGATGCCGCCGTTTTGCATTGGCACCGAGGCGCGTTCGGTGGGCGACTATCTCTCGCCGCCGGGAGCGCTCAATGTCGACGGCGAAGCGGCACTCGCGCTGGCCACGCACCTGATGGACGAAGACTTCGACATCGCCGTCTCGCGCCGCATGCGGGTGGACCACGGCTTCGCGCAGCCGCTGCAGTTGCTGTGGGGCGGCCTGGCGACGCCGCCGCTGCTGCCGATTTTCATCAACGCGGTGGCACAGCCGGGCATACCGCGCCTGCGGCGCTGCCGCGCGCTCGGCCAGGCCATCGGCCGCTTTCTCGACGGTGAGCCGCGTCGCACGCTGCTGATCGGCTCGGGCGGGCTTTCGCACGAGCCGCCGGTGCCCACGCTCTTGCACCCCGACGCGGCAGTGCGCGAACGCATCACCGCGAGAAGCGAGCCCACGCCGGCCGAGCGCGAGGCCAAGACGCAGCGCGTGATGGCCGCCGGCCGCGCACTGGCTTCTGGCGTTGGCACCATGAAGCCGATCAACCCGCAGTGGGACAAAAACTGGATGGACGCGCTGGCCGGCAGCGCTGCCGCGCTGGACGCCTTGTGCGCCATGAGCGAAGACAGCATCGAGCGGGAGGCCGGCCTCTCGGCCCACGAGTCCAAGAGCTGGCTAATCGCACGCAGTGCGCTGCCCGCCGACTGCGCAATGCATTGCAGCCTGCGCCACTACCAGGCCATTCCCGAGTACATCGCCGGCTTCGGGCTAATGTTTCTGAAGCAGCCGAACCCGAGCCAGGCCGCTTGAGCCCCTTTCCCGCTCGAGCGCATTGAAAGCCACTTCATGCCGACCGACGACAGCCCACTCACCGAGTCCGCCACCAGCCGCTTCATCCGCATCAGGCAAGGCGACCTCGACCTGCAGTTGCATTACAACGACGCCGGAGCCGGGCCCCAAGCCGAGCAACAAACCGTGGTCATGCTGCACGGTTCAGGCCCCGGCGCCAGCGGCTGGGCAAACTTCAACCGCAACCTCGAGCCGCTGGTCGAAGCAGGCTACCGCGTGATCCTGATGGACTGCCCGGGCTGGAGCAAGAGCGACCCGGTGGTCTGCACCGGCTCGCGCTCCGAACTCAATGCACGCGCCCTCGAAGGGCTCATGGACGCCATCGGCCTGGACAAGGCGCATGTCATCGGCAACTCGATGGGCGCGCACAGCGCCGTGGCCTTTGCGCTGGCCAAGCCCGAGCGTGTGGCCAAGTTGGTGCTCATGGGCGGGGGCACCGGCGGCGCGAGCCCCTTGGTGCCGATGCCCACCGAGGGCATCAAGCTCATCGGGGCGCTTTACCGCGCGCCCACGATCGAAAACCTGCGACGCATGATGAACGTGTTTGTGTATGACACGAGCGTGCTG
>JANONH010000545.1:0-1547 GCA_031420735.1 Methylibium sp. | reverse complement strand
CACGCCCTGGCCGTGCAGGCTGTTGACGCAGAACCCGGCGCGCCCGAGCAAGGCGTCGAGCAGGCCGCCGGGCAGCACGCTCACCGGGTGAACCGGCCCGTATTGGGCGTCGAGCGGTGCGGTCTCGTCCTCGCGGTGGTCGTGCAGCCCGGCTTGCTCGTGCACGGCTTGGTGCAGGCTGCCACCGAGCGCGACATTGGTTTCCTGAAAGCCCCGACACACGGCAAAAAGCGGAATGCCGCGCTCGATCAGTCGCGGGATCAATGCCAGCGTCCAGTCGTCGCGCGCCGGGTCCAGCGGCAGTGTGGCGTCGAGCACTTGCTCACCGAAATGCCGCGGGTGAACGTTTGAGGGCGAGCCGGTGAGGAACACGCCATCGGCCACGTCGAGCAGCGCATCGATCTCGCCCGGCTCGGCCCACGGCACCACGAGCGGCATGCAAGCGGCCAGTCGCACCGCATGGATGTACTTGTGCCCGACCACGTGGAAGGCGTGTTTGCCGAGCTGGCGGTTGCATGCAGGCACCAGCACCCGCGGGTGCTCGGTGGGCAGGGGTGGGTGGTCGCGGTTCATCGTGCAAGCGCCGGGCAAAGTCGTGTTGCAAGCCGCGTGCCATGGCGACCCTGCCCAGGCTGAGCGCCTCGCTTTACCGCGCCGGCTTCCGGCGCCGATAAGCCGTGCCAAGCGGCCCGCTTCACAGCGCCTCCTTGAGGCGGTGATAGGCCATGCCGAGCACCAGGGTCGGCGTGCGCCACAGGCGACCGCCGGGAAAGGCGCGGTGTTCAAGCCGGGCAAAAATGTCGAAGCGCGAGGCGTCGCCGTCCATCGCCTCGGCCACCAGCTTGCCGGCCAGGCCGGTGAGTGCCAGGCCGTGGCCCAGGCCGCCGCCGACCACCGCCACGTCGGCCCTTGTTTCCCCTTGCAATGCCGCAAGCGCAGCATCGCGTGGCGCCGTGGCTGCGTAATACGAGTCCCGTGTGAGGCCCAGGTCGGCACGAAGGAGGCTCATGACTTAGGCGCTGGGCACAGCCCTTGGTCGAAGTCGGGTGGGCAGTCAGGCCACGCGCCCGAGCGCAGCGGCGAGCGTGCCCACGAGCTGCTCGATGTGGCTCTGCTCGATGATGAGCGGCGGCGACAGCGCCACCGTGTCGCCGGTGGTGCGGATGAGCACGCCGCGCTCCCAGCAGTCGAGGAAGACATCGAAGGCGCGCTTGCCGGGCTGGCCGTCGATCGACTGCAGCTCCACGCCGCCCACGAGCCCGATGTTGCGGATGTCGATCACATGGGGCAGGCCCCGCAAGCCGTGCAGCGCATCGGCGAAGCTCGCTTCCAGCGCCGCGCCGCGCGTGAGCAGGCCTTCGTCGGCATAGGTTTCAAGCGTGCCCAGCGCCGCGGCGCAGGCCAGCGGATGGCCCGAATAGGTGTAGCCATGAAAGAACTCGATGAGGTGCTCGGGGCCGTTCATGAAGACGTCGTGGACGGCCTGTCGGGCCAGCACCGCGCCCATCGGGACGCAGCCATTGGTGAGTCCTTTGGCCACGGTCATG
>JANONH010000544.1:0-3620 GCA_031420735.1 Methylibium sp. | reverse complement strand
TGAACGACGCGACCTTGCCGCCGCGCAGCGCGTCGTAGTCGGCCAGTTGCTCTTCGATCTCGGCACGCTGGCTCTGCGCCGCATCGCGCAGTGCGTGGATGGCCTTGGGATGGAGGCCCGGCGCTGGCGGCGCCGCCAGCGCGTGACGAAACTTTGCGGCTTGGGCTTGCGTGATCAGGTACTGACGTTCGTTAATGATCGTGGCAGGTTCTCGAGGTCAATTTGGACGATGCCCTTTTGGCCACCGTCGCGGTCGAGTTGGAAGAAATCCAGAAACAAGGTTCCGATCGCATCCGCAGGCACCGTTGCCGGAAACATCTCGCCCCCGAACTTGATCTTCTGCGCTTCGCGGCGACCTTGAAAGTCGAGCAGCACCGGGTCGAGTTTGTCGAAGTCAACGTCAGTGTGATCCCAGCAGCCGTCGAAGTCGCCCGGCAACTCCTTGGACGTGATGAAGCTGCCGTCGATCCATGCGCGCCGGCACCCTGCGGCCCTCAACGCTTGCAGTGCCCGGAGCAGGCCTGCGAGGATTTCGCGCCGCCGATGCCGTACCGCGAGTTCGATATATCAGTCGCCCCGCTCATCGACGCCGTGCGGCGTCGCCCCGAGCGCCAGCTCGAGGCGGCGGATGCGCTCGAGCAGGTCGAGCGCGAGCGCCACGCCGGGGGCGTTGATCTCCAGGTCCCGTGACAGCCGCACCGCACACAGCACACGCGGCAGTGCCGTGTCGGCAAAACGCCAATCGGCCGGCGCCGCCCCTTGCGGCTCGATCACGCCTTCATGCGCCAGCGTGACGATGAGCTCGACGCTGCAGCGACAGCAGCGGCTGAGTTCGTCCACGCCGAGTTCGCGGTCGCGGTCGGGGTCGAGCGCGCCCTGCGGGTCGTTGCGTTGGTTCATGGCGTGAGCTCCACGGTGGCCGAGCGCGGGTCGAAGCCGGCACTCGCGCTCTGCAAGGCGCGGTAGGCGTCTTCGCGCGCTGCGCCTTCGGCCGGCGGCAGCACGATCGAGAGCACCGCGAACAGGTCGCCGGGCGGCTCGCCGGGCAGGCCGCGGCCCTTCAGGCGCAGTTTGCGCCCGGCCGGTGAGCCGGGCGCGATGCGCAACTCGACGGCGCCCTGCGGCGTGGGCGCGAAGACCTGCGCGCCGAGCGCCGCTTCCCACGGTGCCACGGGCAACACGAACGAGACGTCGCGGCCGTCGACGCGAAACAAGGGGTGCGGGCGGAATTCGATTTCGAGGTAGAGGTCGCCGGCGCGGCCTTCACCGAGGCTTTGCCCACCCTGGCCCGACAGCCGCAGTTGCTGCCCGGCGCGCACGCCTTTGGGAATGCGCAGCTCGAGCTGGCGCTGCTGCAGCGAGACGCCCGCATCCGGGCCGCGCACCGGCATTTGCAGCGTGATGGTGCGGGTTGCACCGCTGTAGGAGTCGCCCAGGTCGATCGAGACCTTGGCGTGATGGTCTTCGCCGCGCGCCGGCCGTGCTCGCCCTGCGCCGTGCCCGTGGCGCCCGAACAGCGAGTCGAAGAACTCGCTGTAGCGCGGGTCCTCACTCGAGAAGCCGCGGTCGCTGAATTCGAAGCCGCTGTCCCAGCCGGGCGGTGGCTGCTCGGCGCTGCGGTCGGCCCAGCGCTTGCCGACTTCGTCGTAAGCGGCGCGCCGCTCGGGGTCTTTTAGCGCTTCGTAAGCCTCGGCGATCTCTTTGAAGCGGGCCTCGGCGTCGGGCTCTTTGTTGAGGTCGGGGTGAAATTTGCGCGCCAGCTTGCGGTAGGCGCGCTTGACCTCGTCGGCGCTCGCGCTGCGCTCGAGGTCGAGCAGAGCGTAGTAGTCCTTGTACTGCATGCTGGCCACAGGTGGTCGGTGCGCGGGGAGCCGGAGCTGCGTGTCGGCCCGGCCGGCTCACGCGCTGTGCGCGGCCTTGTCCAGGCCGCGCACCAGCAGCACCGGATGCGGGCTTTGCTGCAGCACGAGCGCGGCATCGCTGCCCAGCAGCAGGCCGATGGCCTCGGCGAGGCCGCGCCGTGCCGTGTTGCTGCCGTCCAGGGGAACGAGGATTCGCGCGTACATGGTGTCGCTCAGTGGGTGAAGGTGAAGGCATGCTGCCGTGGTGGCGGCGGGGCGTTTTGACCCAGGTCAAGCCGCCCACACGCAGCTTGTTTTAGGCTTCGAGGCGATTAGCTGCAGGGGCCGTGTCGCCAAGCCGGTTTTATTAAAAGGTCCACCGTCATGAACTTCAAGCATTTGCTCATCCCCGTGGATGGCGGCGACCTGGCCGAGCGGGCCATGGCCGCGGGCATCGACCTTGCCTGCCAACTCGGTGCTGCGATCACCGCCTTCGTGGCCGAGCCGCCGGCCCCGGCGCCAAGCTCCGGCTACGGCGCCGAGCGCTATCTGCGCGAGATGCGGCTGCACGACGACGAAACGGCCGTGCATGCCGAGAGCGTGCTCGTGAGGTTCGAGCGCCGCGCTCTGGCAGCCGGCCTCGCCTTTAACGGCGTCTATGGGCGCTCGCGCCAGGTCGACGAGGCCATTGCCGTCGTCGCGCGCCAGCAGGGCTGCGACATGATCGTGATGGTCACGCACGGCCGCGGGCCGTTTGGCGAACTGATGTTCGGCTCGCGGACCAAGGGCGTGATGGCGCGCACCAAGCTGGCGCTGCTGGTTTTGCACTGAGAGCCGACCCAAAGGATTCGACATGAGCCCCAAAGACATGGCGTCACTGCGCGCGCGCCTCACCGAGCAGGAAGCCGGCTTGCGCGAGGAGATCGAGGCGCATCGCCGCGCGCTCGGCGAGCCGGCCGCGGCGACCGGCAACACCTTCATCGCCGGCAATGAGGGCGCGGTGGCCGACGCCGATGACGAACGCGAACTCGCCCTGCTCGGCCATGCGCAACAGCAGCTCGACGCCGTCACTGCGGCCCTGCGGCGCCTGGACGACGGGAGCTACGGCGACTGCGAAAGCTGCGCCCGAACGATCGGGCTGCAGCGGCTGCTCGCCGTGCCCGAGGCGCGCCTGTGCCTGGCTTGCCAGGCGCAGGCCGAGGGCGGCAAATAAAGACGCTGATTAACGCTATTTCACGAGCGGCCGCACGGTGCAAAAGCCGCCGTCCACCGCAATGATTTGCCCCGTCAGGCGAGCCGCGCCGTCGCCGAGCAGCCAGGCCATCACGTCGGCTACTTGGTCGGCCGTCTGCACGCCGCCCAGCGGCTACTGCCGCGCGGCGCCCTCTCGCATAGCGGGTATCTTCAGCATGCCGGCCGTCATCGGCGTGTCGGTCATGCCCGGGGCGACAGCGTTGACGCGCAGGCCCTGTGCACGCTCGTCGCTTGGCCGGCCTGCACGCCGAACGCCTGCGTTTGCCGAGGAGCGTTTGTCCTCAGGCCGCCAGCAACTGCCGCAGCACGAAGGGCAGGATGCCGCCGTGCTGGTAGTAGTCGACTTCGATCGGCGTGTCGATGCGCAGGATGAGCGCTGTTTTTTGCTTGGAGCCGTCGGCGCGCGTGATGGTCATCGTGGCCTCGCTTTGCGGCTTGATGTCGCCGCCGAGTTCGATATCGATGTGCTCGTCGCCCACCAGGCCCAGGCTCTCCCAGCCCTGCCCGGGCTTAAATTGCAGCGGC
>JANONH010000543.1:0-2343 GCA_031420735.1 Methylibium sp. | reverse complement strand
AACTGCTCGGCCTCGAGTGGGTCCGGTGGCAGGAGGACGGGCGTCTGTGCATGACGTCCACTGGCGAGGACGGTTGCGAATTGCTGCGCCGCCATCTGCGCGCCGCCACCAACTCGCGCACGAGCTTTCAGTTCCCCGGTTAAGCGTTCGGGCACGCGCGCGCTGTCCGCGCTGCGCGGCCGAGTGCGCCCCGACCCAGTGCCGCATGCCGCGACCGGCAGAGGCAGAGGCACGAGCATGCGCTTAGGCTTGCCCGCGCATGCGGCACACTGCGACGCCTACGCCGCAGCCCCCGCCGGGGGCGCGGGCTGCAACCTCATGCACAGCAAAGACACCGAACCAGCCGCTCCTTCGCGACCCGCGCAGCGCGTACAGCTCACCTACGCGCTCGGCACCGACGGCGAGCAAAAGCCGGTTCACCATCCGCTGTTCGCCTTGCTCGGCGCGCTGCACGACGGCGGCTCCATCTCGGCCACAGCCAAGTCACTGAGCCTTTCCTACCGGCATGTCTGGGGCGAGCTGCGGCGTTGGGAATTGCAGTTTGGCCACCCCCTGGTGGTTTGGAACAAGGGGCAGCGCGCGCAACTCACGCCCTTTGGCGAGAAGCTGTTGTGGGCCGAGCGGCGCGCGCAGGCGCGCTTGGCGCCGCAGATCGAAGCGCTGCGCATGGAGCTGGAGCGCGCCTTCGCGGATGCTTTCGACGACCGCATCGACGTTCTCTCCATCAGCGCCAGCCACGACCAGGCCCTGCCTCTGCTGCGCGGCCTGGCCCTGGCCGGGCAACTGCACCTCGACCTCGAATTCACCGGCAGCCTCGATGCGCTGCGCGCGCTCGACAGCGGACGCTGCCAATTGGCCGGCTTTCACGTCCACGAGGGCGCTGCTCGCGGCTCGGTGAGTGCGCGCGCCTACCGCGCCCGGCTCCAACCCGGGCGCCACAAGCTCATCGGCTTTGCCGAGCGCAGCCAGGGCCTGATGGTGGCCAGTGGCAACCCGCTCTGCATCGCTTCCCTGGCGGCCTTGCAGCAGCCCGGCTTGCGCTGGGTGGGCCGCCCACCGGGCACTGGCACGCGCGTGCTGCTCGAGGAGCTGGCCGCGCAGGCCGGCCTGGCGCTGCCGGCGAACTTCGAGCTGGTCGAGCCCTCGCACGTGGCCTCTGCACAGGCCGTGGCCAGCGGCGCGGCCGACGTCGCCTTCGGGCTCGAAGCGGCTGCGCGCGCTGCGGGCCTGGGCTTCGTGCCACTGGCCAAGGAGAGTTACTTCCTGGTGACGCACAAAAGCATGCTGGAGTTACGAGCGATGCGCCGCCTCATTGCGCTGCTGCGTTCGCCCGAGTGGCAGCAAACGCTCGCACGCCTGCCAGGCTATGGTTGCGCGGCCGAGCCCGGCGCGGTGCTGGCGCTCACGCGGGTGCTGCCGTGGTGGAGCTATCGCCATGCGCACTGAACACCGGCCGCCGTGGTCGCCGGCAGGGCATTCGAGCCTGCAGCGCGAGCGGCAAACCAATGTGCACGCTGGGCCCACTCGCCCGGCTCGGAGATCCACGCAATGAAATGGTTGTCCTTTCGCATGGGTTCTCGCAGCGGCTTTGGCACCCTCGAGGGCGATCAGGTGCACGTCTACACGGGCGAGTTGTTCGATGAGCCGATTGCCAGCGATGAATGGCTGACGCTCGACGACATCGAGTGGCTCACGCCCTGCAAACCCGGCAAGATCATCGGCCTGTGGAACAACTTCCATGCGCTGGCCGATAAAAACGGCTGGGCCCGCCCGGCCGAGCCGCTCTACTTCCTCAAGTCGCCGGGCAGCGCCTGCGCGCACCGGCAGGCCATCGCGGCAGCCCCGCAAGCCGTGGGACGCGTGGCTTACGAAGGCGAACTCGCCATCGTGCTCGGGCGTCGGGCGTACCGCCTTGCGCCCGATGAGGCTGCCGCGGCCATCTTCGGCTACACCTGTGCCAACGACCTCACCGCCATTGAACTGCTGCACCGCGACCCGACGTTTCCTCAGTGGACGCGCGCCAAGAGCTTCGACGGTTTCGCCGCTTTCGGCCCGGTGATCGAAACCGAATTCAACCTCGCCAGCGCCAGTTTGCGCACCCGCGTGGGCGGGCGTGAACGCCAGAACTTCGCGCTCTCGGACATGGTCTTCCCGCCCGCCGAGTTGGTGTCGCGCCTGTCGCACGACATGACGCTCGAGCCGGGCGACCTGGTGCTGTGCGGCACCTCGCTCGGCGTGCTGCCCATGAAGCCAGGCAGCGATGTCGAGGTTGAAATCGACGGCATCGGCGTGCTGGCCAACCGCTACGGCTGAGCCGCCCCGTGCGCGCTGCGCCGGCCGGGC
>JANONH010000542.1:0-1972 GCA_031420735.1 Methylibium sp. | reverse complement strand
ACCAGGAGTTGCGGTACATCCAGACGGGCGCTAAGCAGTTCCCCTGGTGGTCGCACGTAGATGCTGTGGCGGTACGGCTGCATCAAGCGGTCGCTCCCCTGCTGGGCCTGCACACGTTCGCTTCTTGCTTGGCTGAGCCGTTGAGTCGAGGCCGTCGCCTCTGTCCATAGTTCGGTCGCCAGTCGCTGGCATGTGCCCGGCCAGCGCACTACGAACGCTCGGTCACGCGGCTGGATGACGGCAAGGCGCCGGTGACGGGGGCGGGATAGCGCGACCTGCCGACCCACCAGCCTTTGGCTCACGGCGCTCGCCGCACGAACACCAAGTCCCACACCCCGTGTCCGAGCCGGATGCCGCGGTTCTCGAACTTCGTGAGCGGCCGGTAGGCGGGCCGCTCCGCGTAGCCTTGTGCGGTGTTCTGCAGTAATGGCTCGGCACCGAGGACCACGAGCATTTGCTCGGCATAGGCTTGCCAGTCGGTGGCGCAGTGCAGGCTGCCGCCGGGGGCGAGGCGGGTGGCGAGGCGGTGCACCAGGTCGGCTTGGATGAGTCGGCGCTTGTTGTGCTTTTTCTTGTGCCAGGGGTCGGGGAAGAACACGTGCACGCCGGCGAGCGAGCCGGGGTCGAGCATGTGGTCGAGCACCTCGACGGCGTCGTGCTGCACGATGCGCAGGTTGGTGAGCGCGCGTTCGTCGATGCGCTGAAGCAACGCGCCCACGCCCGGGGCGTGCACTTCGCAGGCGATGAAGTCGGTGTCGGGTCGCGCAGCGGCGATCTCGGCGGTGGCATCGCCCATGCCGAAGCCGATTTCGAACACGAGGGGAGCGTGGCGACCGAAGATGGCGGTGGTGTCGAGCGGCGCGCGGTCAAAGGGCAGCACAAAGCGCGGCGCCAGTTCGGCGAGGGCGCGCGCCTGGCCCGGGCCGAGGCGGCCGGCGCGCAGCACGAAGCTGCGAATGGGCGGGTGGCGTGCGGCTTTTGGGTCGGGAGACGGTGCGAGTAAGCGGTGTGCGGCCTCGTGGTTTGCGCTCGGCGCATGCGGCTCGCGCGGCGGCCTCTGCGACGCTGCGGCGAGCGGCGGCATTTCGGAGAGGACGGGGAGCTCGGGCACGGGCATCGCGAGGGGCGGTATCTCGGACGGCGCGGGCGGCTTGGCTGCGTTCATGTGGTGCTGCCTCCGCTCGCCGCCGCGCCGGCGCCGGGCAGCCAGCCTCGCAGGTGTTCGCAGCCGGGCACCAGGCATTCGCGGCAGCACATGCGCCAGCGGGTGCGCTCGGCTTCGTCGCCGGCCGGGCCGGGCGCGGTGATGCCGGGCCTGCTGTTGTCGGCATCGACCGTCCGTGCCGCTTCAGCGCTGTCTGCTGAAGCGGCGACCGTCGCGCCATCCGGCGGCGGCAAGGCGAGGGCGTTGCGCACTGCGGCGAGTGCGGCTTCGCAGCGCGCTTGGCCTTGGCCGTAAATCACGCCAAAGGGCTGGCAGGCGCCAAAGAGCGCGGCGCGCACCAGGGCATCGACGGGCGCCTGGACCTGCGGGCCTTCGCGCTGCAGGCCATCGGGCTGCCAAGTGAGGTCCAGGCCGGTGAGGAGGGTGGCGGTGCAGCGGCGCTGCCAGGCGATCGCATCGGCGTAGAGCGAGCGGTCGCCGAAGACGTAATCGCTGTAGACGGCGATCATGAGCGGGGTGGTGTCGGCCAGCACCGTGGCGCCGCCGAGCGCGGCGGCTTCGATGCGGCGCGCCTGCTCGGCCGCGATGCCGGCTTGTTCGTCGGGGCGCGGTGTGCGGCCGTGGCTGTCGCAGAACTCGCGCAGGTATTCGGCGACCACGACGGCGGGCTGCCCGAGGCTCTGCAAGCGCTCGGCGAGCGCCTTTGCGAGCTGGGTCTTGCCGGTGCTTTCTGCGCCGAGCAGCGCGATGATGGGGCCCATGGTCTTAGAGGGTGTGAATTAATCTGGCGTGTCCGAGCGGGGCGCC
>JANONH010000541.1:0-3730 GCA_031420735.1 Methylibium sp. | reverse complement strand
TGCACGGCACCGGGTTCGTCGAGCGCGAACTTGACCAGGCTGTTGTCCTCGAAGCACTTCACGGTGCTCACCGGGCCCGCGAACCGCACGACGCCGCCGTAGCTGGCAAACACGGGCGGCAAGACGCGAAACGCGCCGCTGGAGTCGCCCTTGTGGGCGTCGCACAGGTCGCAGGTCGAAAAAGCAGGCTGGCTCATGGCTTGGAGCGGGGTGAGCCGAAGGCTGGCTGGGCAAGCCTGCTCAGCCGTGCCGGTCTTGGAGGGTTTGGGTGTTGGCGAAGCCGTCGTGATGCCGAGCGATGCCGGGTTGCCAGCGCAGCGGCCGCAGCAAGGCGTCGCAGAGCGAGCGGTGGTTTGCTTCCCCGCTGAGCCCGAACTTCAAGTCTTCCTTGCCTTTGGGCACATAAAGCGTGCCGAACATCCAGTCCCACACGAACAGACACAGCGTGAAGTTCTTGTCGCGGTGCCGCGCGTCGCTGCTGTGGTGGATCTGGTGCTGCGCCGGGCTGCTGAAGACATGGCTGAACCACGGCCCCCACGACACCCAGATGTGCGTGTGGCGCAGGTTGCCGCCAAGGACGTTGAACAGCTGCACGTAGAGAACCCAGACCACGGTCTGGTGAAAGTTAATGGCCGAGACGCCGCCGACTGCCTGCACGATGCCGATCACCGTGCCCACCAGGACGATGCTGCACAAGCTCTCGAAGATCGTATCGAACGGGCGAAAGCGCCAAGTGGTCAGGGGATTGAGGTGCTCCGCACTGTGGTGCACGCTGTGGAAGCGCCACAGGAAGCTGCTGCCGTGGCAGGCACGGTGCCAGAGGAAGCGGGCGAAGTCGTCGAGCGCGAAGAGCGCCAGTCCCGCCAGCAGCTTGCCCGCAAGCGGCCACTCCGCGGGCGGCACCGGCTCGGGCAGCCAGGCGGTGAGTCCGGTGGCCACCAAGCCGCTCCACTCGACGATCGACAGCGCATAGACCGAAGCCAGGGCCGGCAGCGCAATCCCGTTAAAGGTGACGAGCATGACGTCGACCCGAAACGAGCGGTGCGCAGACACCTCGCGCGGCGCGAGGTAGCGCACGAAGCCACCGACCGAGCGCTTGGCGCGCGCGGTGTAGAGCCAGTAAGGCAGCAGCGCGATGACCGCAGCGCACGCCAGGTAGCCGTAGAAGAGGCGGCTGGCAGGCGAGAGCAGCAGCTGGTCGAACACGCCGACCACGCGCTCGAATATCCAAGGGTCTGACATGGTTTCGGGAACTGAGCGACGTCAAGGGTCGCGGCGAGCCGAGTATCCGCTTGGCGCGGCGCGGCGGCATCCTCCAACAAGGGGAGGTCGGGCAGTCGGCGCGAGGAATGATTCGCACCCGTGCGGTCTTGCGCGACCCAAGCGCCGCCAGGTCGCGGGGTGCCGCCAGGTTGCGGGGTGCGCATCGGTCCCGCAGGGTGCGCACAAGCCCTGCGGGGCGTGCATCAGCCCGGCGGGATGCGCCGTGCTTCTGCACGGGTGCGCCTTACTCCTTGGCGGGGAGACGCGAGCCGCGCAGCAAGACGGTGCCGTCGGCGTCGAGAAGTTCGAGCAGGCCGTGGCCGGGCACGCGGGCGGCCACGGCGCGTTCGAGCGCCGTGAGCACGCGGTCTTCCTGTTCCATGAGCACGTCGTCGCAGGCCTTGCGCGTGGCCACGAGCCGGCCCAGGCGCAGCGTATTGGCTTCGAGGGTGTAGGGGGCGCTCACGTTGTTGCAGCCGCCATTGCCGCTCAACTGGCCGTCGGTGCCGAAGGAGAGGCGGGCATTGAGTTTGTGCAACAGGGGTGCGGCACGGGCCTGCTCGATCTTCCACACGCCCAGCACTTTGGGGTCGGGCGATGCAGCCGGTGCGGCGGCTGCCGCGACAGCCGCCACCGGTTTGGCCGAACCGGTTGTGGCCGCTGGCGCGCGGCTGGGCGGCGCACTATGGGGCAAGGCGGCGGCAGGCGGCGGCACGGCCGCAGGCGGCGCAGCGGCGGTAGGCGGTGCGCTCGTCGTCGCGCACGCGCTGGCCAGCAAGGCCGCGCAAAGGGTGGTGCCGAGACGGGGCAAAGAGAGCATGCGCTTGAACTCCATGGGGCGGGAACGGGGGCTCGATTGTTCAGGAAGAAGCGTGTCGGCGCGAAGCGTCGGCCCGAATCGCGCCAAGCGTGGTGCGGCTGGTGGCGACGTCGACGTCGAGCACCAGGTGCAGCAGCGTCGATTCTCGGCGCGCCAGGGCCGCTGCGAAGGCCGGCTCGAATGCGGCGCTCGCCTCGACGCGCTCGGCGGCGAAGCCATGCGCGCGGGCCAGCAGCACGAAGTCGGGATTGGTCAGGTCGCTCGCGCTCACGCGGCCAGGGAAGCGGCGCTCCTGGTGCATGCGGATGGTGCCGTAGCTGGCGTTGTCGACCAGCACGACGACGATTTTCGCGCCGTGAGCGCGTGCGGTGGCGAGCTCCTGGCCGGTCATGAGGAAGTCGCCGTCGCCGGTGACGGCGATGACGCAGCGCCCCGGCGCCAGCAAGCTCGCCGCAATGGCCGCGGGCACGCCGTAGCCCATGGCGCCCGAGGTCGGCGCGAGCTGCGTGCCCAAGCCCGCATAGCGCCAGTAACGGTGCAACCAGCCGCTGAAATTGCCCGCGCCGTTGGCCACGATCGCATCGGCCGGCGCGAGGCGCTGCAAGGTCGCGACGACCTGCGCGAGATCGAGCGGCACGACGGCCTCGGCGACGCGGTTGGCGTCGTGGTCGGCGTGGGCCGACTGCGCCCACGCCCGCCAGCGCACAGTGGGCGGCGCCTCGAGCGCGGCCAGGGCCGCCGTCGCCTCGGCCATGCACGACTGGATCGCCAGGTCGCCGCGGTAGACGCGGCCGAGCTCTTCAGAGCCGGCATGGATGTGCACGAGCGTTTGCTTCGGCCGCGGCGCTTCGAGCAGGGTGTAGCCGGCGGTGGTCATTTCGCCGAGCCGCGGCCCGAGCGCCAGCACGAGGTCGGCCGCGACGACCCGGCGCGCCAAGGCGGGGTCGATGCCGATGCCGACGTCGCCGGCATAGAGCGGATGGCGGTTGTCGAAGCGGTCTTGAAAGCGAAACGCGCAGGCGACCGGCAGGTGCCAGCGCTCGGCAAAACGCTGCAGCGACGCCACCGCCGCCGCATCCCAGCCGCTGCCCCCGGCAATGACGAGCGGCCGCTCGGCCCGCTGCAGCAAGGCGCGCAGCTCGAGCAGGTCGGCCGCCGCGGGGGCGCAGCGCGCCGGCTCGGTGCGGGGCAACACGGCCGCAGTGCTTGTCGCACCCAGCATGTCTTCAGGCAGCACCAGCACCACCGGCCCGGGCCGGCCCTGCAGCGCCAGGTGGAAGGCGTGGCTCACGTATTCGGGCAAGCGGTCGGCGCTTTGCACCTCGCCCACCCACTTGGCGAGGCCGCCGCTGTTGGGGCCGAAAACGGCGCGGTAATCGAGCTCCTGAAAGGCCTCGCGGTCGCGCACGTCCGAGCCCACTTGGCCGACAAACAGCACCATCGGCGTCGAATCCTGGAACGCGGTGTGCAGGCCGATGGCGGCGTTGAGGGCGCCGGGCCCGCGCGTCACGAAGCAGACGCCGGGGCGCCCGGTGAGCTTGCCGTGCGCCTCGGCCATGAACGCCGCGCCGCCTTCGTGGCGGCAGGTGATGAAGCGGATGCGTTCGCGGTGTTCTAGAAAGCCGTCGAGCACGGCAAGATAGCTCT
>JANONH010000540.1:0-14907 GCA_031420735.1 Methylibium sp. | reverse complement strand
CCACCGTGAAGTGCCATCAAGGCCTGCTGCGCGCTCGGGCCCCGCTCGCCCACGCGTTCATAGCGGCCACCGGGAAGCTGACGCCAGGCGTCGAGGCGGTCGTGCAGGTAGGGCACCAGGCATTCATCGATCACGCGCTGGCGCAGCCGAGCGTCGCGCACCGGCCAGGCGACTTCGATGCGCCGCAGCATGTTGCGCGTCATCCAGTCGGCGCTCGAAAGGTAGAGCCGTTCGTCGTCTTCGCCGGCGCCGAAGCGAAAGTACAGCACGCGCGTGTGCTCGAGAAAGCGCCCAACCACCGAGCGCACGCGGATGCGTTCGGTGTGGCCGGGCACACCGGCGGCGAGCATGCACGCGCCGCGCACGATAAGGTCGATGTCGACGCCGGCCTGCGACGCGGCGACCAGGGCCTCGATGAGCGGCTGGTCGGTCAGCGAGTTGAACTTGAGCACGACGCGCGCGGGCTGCCCCAGGCGCGCCGCCGCAGCGCAGCGCTCGATCAGGGCGAGCATCTCGCGCTGCAGGCTGGTGGGCGCCAGCAGCAGCCGTTTGGGCGGCTTGCCGCGCGTCAAGCTCGCAAGCTGCTGGAACACGAGGTCGGCGTCGGCGGTGATGTCGGCGTCGGCGGTGAGGCAGCCAATGTCGGTGTAGAGGCGGGCTGTTTTTGGGTTGTAGTTGCCGGTCGAGAGGTGGGCATAACGGCGCAGGCGACCGCCTTCGCGGCGCGTCACGAGCATCAGCTTTGCATGCGTTTTCAGGCCGACGATCCCGTACACCACCTGTGCGCCCACGGCCTCGAGTCGCTCGGCCCAGTTGATGTTGGCCTCTTCGTCGAAGCGCGCCTTGAGCTCCACCACGGCCATCACTTCCTTGCCGCGCCGCGCGGCCTCGAGCAGCAGTTCCATCAGCTCGCTTTCGCTGCCGGTGCGGTAGATGGTCTGCTTGATGGCCAGCACATCGGGGTCGGCCACTGCCTCGCGCAGGAAGGCGACCACCGGCTCGAAGCTCTCGAAGGGGTGGTGCAGCAGCACGTCGCCCTGCTTGAGGCGGTCGAACAGCGAACCGGCCGCGCCCGGCGGGCGCAATGTCTTGGGCCAGGCGGGCTGGAACGGGGAGAAGCGCAGCTCATCGGCCTCGGCCTGGTCGATCAGTTGGTTAAGACGCACCAGGTTGACCGGGCCGTTGACGAGGTAGAGCGCGGCGTCGGGCAAGCCGAACTGCTGCAACAGAAACTCGCTCAGCTCTTCAGGACACGATTTCACGACCTCCAGGCGGATGGCCTGGCCAAAATGGCGGGTCGAAAGCGAGGAGCGCAAGGCCTGTCGAAGGTTGGTCATTTCCTCTTCGTCGACATCGAGGTCGGAGTCGCGCGTGACGCGGAACTGCGAGAACGCCTCCACGCTGCGCCCGGGAAACAACTCCGCCAGGTGCGCACGGATCACGCTCGAGAGCAGCACGAAACTCTGCCCCGCGGGCGCCACCTTGTCGGACAGCCGGATGACGCGCGGCAGCACGCGCGGAACCTTGACGATGGCAATCGAGTTGTCGCGCCCGAAGGCGTCGCGCCCGCCGAGCTTGACGATGAAGTTGAGCGACTTGTTGGCCACTTGCGGGAACGGGTGCGCCGGGTCCAGCCCCACCGGCACGAGCAGCGGGCGCACCTGCTTTTGAAAAAAGGCGTCGACCCAGCGGCGCTGCGGCTCGTCGCGCTCGGCGTGGCTGAGCACGCTGATGCCGCGGGCCTGCAGCGCGGGCATCACGACGTCGTTGAAGGCGGCGTACTGGGCGTCGATCAGTTCGTGTGCGGCTGCGGCCACCTCGGCCATCTCGCGGTGGGTAATGCTAGAGAGCGGCAGGCGCGAGGCCTCCAGGTAGTCGGCGAAGCGCACCTCGAAAAACTCGTCGAGGTTGGAAGAAACGATGGTGATGTAGCGCAGCCGCTCGAGCAGCGGCACGTCTTCGCGCAGTGCCTGCGCCAGCACGCGGCGGTTGAACTCGAGGATGGCCTGCTCGCGGTTGAGCAAGACCTGCCCGACCGGGCCAAGCACGGCGGCAAGATCGGCACGAAGAACGGCAGTCATCCCCTGAGTCTAGACAAGGCGCGCGGCAGCTTGGTGACAAGCGATGCGGGCCGATGCGAAAAAGCCCGCGACCGCCGAAGCGGCCACGGGCCTTTGAAGACTGACGGTCGCGCAGTGGCCGAAGCCGCTGCGCCAAACAATCAGAAGTTGTGGCTGATGCCGACCGTGAAGATCGTGGTCTTCTCGCGAGCGACCGGCGAGCGCTCGATCCAGTGGTGGCTGGTCAAAACCGATGCGTTATCCGACGGATCGACGAACGCGGCCTGTGCATAGAGAATCGTGCGCTTGGACAAGGAGTAGTCGTTGCTGATGATGACCGAGTTGGTCTCGTCCTCGAGAAGCGCTGCATCGTCCTTCGTGCTGTAGTAAGACACCGTCAGCAAGTTGCTCGGGTTCCACTTGAAGTCCACGCCGACAGCGTAGTTCTGCAGCTTGATCACCTCGATGCCGGCCACTTCGGTCTTCGACTCGCGGTAGATGCCCTTCAAAGCAAAGCTGCCCAGCGGAACGGCCGCGCCGACCGAGTAGTAGTCGGTGCCATCGTTGTCGTTGGCGACGTCTTCCACGCGCTGGAATGAACCCGAGAACGTGGCAAAGCCAGCGTTGAGCGTGCCGCCCAAGGCGTAGGTCTTGCCCGTCTGGGCTTCGCCTGCCGAGATCAGCGCGCCGAAGCTCACCGGGCCGAAGGTGTTGCTGTAGCTGACGGCGTTGGAGACGAAAATACCGAGGTCGTTGCCGTTAACACCATCACTGTTTTGCGCCTGCATCAGGGCAAAGGCGTACAGGCCGGACATGTCTTCCTTCATCGCACGCGGGTCCGTGGAGAACTCGGGAATCACGGCCGGGCTGAACTGGCGACCCAGGGTCACGGTGCCCATCGAGCTCTTGATGCCCACGTTGGCTTGCCGACGGAAAAGTTGGCCAGCGTTGTCGAAGCGGCCGGTGTCGGCCCTGATGTGCGATTCGAGGTTGAAGAAGGCGCTCATGCCACTGCCGAGGTCTTCTGAACCCTTCATGCCCCAGATGCTCGGACGGTAGTTGCCGTTGGAGACCTCGACCTTGCTGTCGTTGCTGACAGTACTGGTTTCAAGGTTTTGGCTGGGATCGCTCGTGTAGGTCACGCCGGCATCGAGGCGGCCGTAAAGGGTGACCGACGACTGCGCTTGTGCGAAGCCCGCCGTCATGGCCAACACCGCCCCGGCAATCAATGAGCGCGAAAAGAGCGGATGGAAGGTCTTGTTTGTCATGGGATCTCCTCGAAAAAGGGTGATGTCAGTGCTTGTCTTGGCGATATGTATCGAGCCGTACTTCAAGCAAGCGACGTGAGTGTGCCCGAGAGATGCAGGCGTGTGACAGTGACCGTTGCGGTAAACCGACGCTCCTTTTTGGCGCATTGACGCCCTGTTCGCCGTCTGAGTTGCGCTTGTAACGCCCCCTCAATGCGCCTCGTCCCAGTTCATGCCCACGCCCACCTCGGCCAGCAGCGGCACCTGCAAGGAGGCAACGCCGGCCATCAGGCGCGGCACTTCGGCCACCGCCCATTCCAGCTCGGTCTCGGGCACTTCGAAGACCAGCTCGTCGTGCACCTGCATGATCATCCGCGTGGCACGCCCTGGCTCTTCGAGGCGGCGCTGTACCGCCACCATGGCAAGTTTGATGAGGTCGGCTGCGGTGCCCTGCATCGGCGCGTTGATGGCCTGGCGTTCGGCGCCGTTGCGGCGCGGGCCGTTGCCGCCCTTGATGTCGGGCAGGTAGATGCGCCGACCAAACAGGGTCTCGACGTAGCCCTGTTCGCGCGCCGCGGCGCGCGTGTCGTCCATGTAGCGCTTGACGCCCGCGAAGCGGGAGAAATAACGGTCGATGTAGTCGCGTGCGGCCTTCTGCTCGATGCCCAGGTTGCTTGCAAGGCCGAAGGCGCCCATGCCGTAGATCAGGCCGAAGTTGATGACCTTCGCATAACGGCGCTGCTCGGCGCTCACCTCGGCCAGCGCCACCGCGAACACCTCGCTGGCGGTCGCGCGGTGCACGTCTTCGCCGGCCGCGAAGGCAGCGAGCAAGCCGGGGTCGCCGGAGATGTGCGCCATGATGCGCAGCTCGATTTGCGAGTAGTCGGCGCTCACGATGCGGTGCCCCGGCGGCGCAATGAAAGCCTCGCGCACGCGCCGCCCTTCGGCAGTGCGAATCGGGATGTTCTGCAGGTTCGGCTCGTTGCTCGCGAGCCGCCCGGTCACCGCCACGGCCTGCGCGTAATTGGTGTGCAGGCGGCCGGTGGCGGGGTTGACCATCTGCGGCAGCTTGTCGGTGTAGGTGCCCTTTAATTTGGCCAGCGAGCGGTGCTCGAGCAGCCGCGCCGGTAGCGGATAGTCGGCGGCGAGTTCGGCCAGCACTTCTTCGTCGGTCGAAGGCGTGCCGCTGGCGGTTTTTTTGCGCACCGGCAAGCCCAGCTTGCCGAACAGGATCTCGCCCACCTGCTTGGGGCTGCCCAAATTGAACGGCTGCCCCGCCAGCGCATGCGCTTGCTGCTCGAGCGCGTGCATGCGCTGCGCGAGCTCGGCGCTCTGGCGCGCCAACAGACCGGCGTCGATGAGTACGCCGTGGCGCTCGATGGCCAGCAGCGCCGCCGAGGTCGGCATTTCGATGTTTTCGTAGACCTCGCGCAGCCTGGGCTCGGCGGCCAGGCGCGGCCACAAAGTGCGGTGCACGTGCAGGGTCATGTCGGAGTCTTCGCCGGAGTACTCGGTGGCGCGCGCCAGGTCGACCTGGGCGAAGGGAATCTGCTGGGCGCCCTTGCCGCAGACGTCTTCGTAGGCCAGGCCGTGGCGGCCGAGGTGGCGCTCGGCCAGGCTTTGCAGCCCGTGCGGCCGGTGCGCCTCCCACACATAGCTCTGCAGCAGGGTGTCGTGCACACAGCCGCGCACGACCACGCCGTGATTAAGCATGACGTGGGCGTCGTATTTACTGTTCTGGGCGAGCTTGGGGCGCGCGGCATCCTCGAACCAGGGCGCGAGCGCAGCCAGCACTTCGTGAAGCGGCAATTGGTCGGGCGCGCCGGGGTAATTGTGGGCCAGCGGTATGTAGCAGGCGGCGCCGGGCTCGACGCTGAAACTCAGGCCCACCAGCCGCGCGCGCATGGGCTCGAGGCTGTCGGTCTCGGTGTCGAAGGCGACCAGGTCGGCCTGTCCGATGCGTTCGATCCAGGCGGCGAGCCGCTCGGGCGTGAGCACCGTTTCGTAGTGCTTCTCCATCGGCGGGGCCGGTGGCGCGGGCGGCTCGAGCGGGCCCACGCCGAGTGCTGCCGTGGCAGCCCGTGCGGGGCCGGTGCCGCCGGGTGTGCCGAGGGCCTCTTCGAGTTCGCGCTTCCATTCGCGAAAACCATTGCGCGTGTAGATGGCGAGCAGCGCCTCGCGGTCCGGCTGGCGCCAGGCGAGTTGCTCCCACGCCGCCTCCGACGGCCAGCCCGTCAGCGCCGCCGAAAGATCGCAGTCGCACTTGACCGTCACCAGCTTGCGCCCGAGCGGCAACCACGGCAAGGCCTTGCGCAGGTTCTCGCCGGCAACGCCCTTGATGCCGTCGGCGGCAGCCACCACGCCGTCGAGCGAGCCGTGCTCGGCGATCCAGCGCGCAGCCGTCTTGGGCCCGACCTTGTCGACGCCGGGCACGTTGTCGACCGCGTCGCCCACGAGCGTGAGGTAGTCGGCCATGGCAGACGGCGGCACGCCGAACTTGGCGCTCACGCCGGCGACGTCGAGGCGCTCGCCGCTCATGGTGTTGATGAGCGTCACCTTGGCATCGACGAGTTGCGCCAGGTCCTTGTCGCCGGTGGAGATGAGCACCGGGTGGCCGCGCCGCGAGGCCGCGCGACTGAGGGTGCCGATGACGTCGTCGGCCTCGATGCCGGGCAGTTCGATCACCGGCCAGCCGAGCCGCCGCACCACTTCGTGGATGGGGCCGACCTGGCGTGCCAAGTCTTCGGGCATGGCGCTGCGCGTGGCCTTGTACGCGGGGTACCAGTCGTCGCGAAAGGTCGGCCCCTTGGCGTCGAACACGCAGGCCGCATGCGCCGAGGGGAACTGTTCGCGCAGCTTCTTGAGCATGGCCACCATGCCGCGCAAAGCGCCCGTGGGCTCGCCCTCGGCATTGCGCAAGTCGGGCAAGGCATGAAAAGCACGGTAGAGGTAGCTCGAGCCGTCGACCAGCAACAACAGCGACGCCGCGCCCGGCGCGTCGGGCGCTTCGGGCGCAATGGACAAAGCGGCCGTGGGCGTTTGGTTTTCGGCAGCGTTCATGCGGGCCGATTGTGCGGCCGCATGCGGCTCGGCTGCGGCCCTGCTGCGGGGTGCTTGCAGCAGGGCGCAGCCTACAATCGACGCATGTCTTCGCGCCACGTTTCGGTCGCCGCAGCCACGCTGCTGGCAAGTCTTGCCCTCCTCTGCGGCCCTGCCGTCGTGCGGGCGCAGGCGCCATTACAAGCGCCCGCGCAAACGTCCGACACCGGCACGTCACGCTCTGGCGAGCCGGCCGTGCGCTCGACGATCATCGAGGACGACTACGCCCGCATCGAGGAGTTGCGCGTGCGCGGTGCGGTGCGCAGCATCACCGTGCGGCCCAAGGGCGCGATCAATGCCGAGTACGAAATCCTGCCCATCGATGCCGGCCGCGACAACGCCGACGGCCCGACTTCGGCCAAGGGAGCGACCGGCCAGCGCGTCTGGCGCGTGCTCAGCTTCTGACGAGCCGCGCGGTGGCGGTCTTCACCGAAATCGGCTTCGAAGATGCCGCCCGGCTCGTGTCGCGGCTTGGCCTTGGGCGCCTTAAAGCCTTGACGCCCATTGCCGCGGGCATCGAAAACACCAACTACTTCGTGAGTGCCGAGCGCGGCGAGTACGTGCTCACCGTGTTCGAGCGCCTGAGCTCGGAGCAGTTGCCGTTCTACCTCGACCTCATGCGCCACCTCGCAGAGCGCGCCATTCCCGTGCCGACGCCCCAGGCCGATGCGAGCGGAGCGCTGCTGCACGCACTGCTGGGCAAGCCGGCCGCGGTCGTGCAGCGCCTCGGCGGCGCGCACGTCATGGCGCCGAGCGCCGCGCATTGCCGCCAAGTGGGCGCCATGCTCGCGCGCATGCACGCTGCGGTGAACGACTTCCCCGACCGACAGGCCAACCAGCGCGGGCCCGCCTGGTGGAACGCCGCCGTGCCGCAGCTCACGGCCTTTCTCGACGCGCCGCAGCGCGCCCTCATCGAAGACGAACTGGCGTTCCAGAACCACCTGGGCGCCTCGGCCTCCGACGCCGCCCTGCCGCGCGGGGCGATCCATGCCGACCTGTTCCGCGACAACGTCATGTTCGACACCGCCGCCGACGGCTCGCCGCGGCTGTCGGGTTTCTTCGACTTTTATTTCGCCGGCCACGACCGGCTGGCCTTCGACCTCGCCGTCTGCCTCAACGATTGGTGCATCGATCTGGCGAGCGGCCAACTCGACGAAGACCGCGCCACCGAATTCGTGGACGCCTACCAAACGGTACGCGCCTTGACCGGCGACGAACTGCGGCTGCTGCCGGGCCTCATGCGCGCGGCGGCCTTGCGGTTCTGGGTGTCGCGACTGTGGGACGTGCACCTGCCGCGTGCGGCCAGCATGCTCGAGCCACACGACCCGGCGCACTTCGAGCGCGTGCTGCGCCAGCGCATCGCCTTGCCG
The DNA here is from genome assembly GCA_031420735.1 of Methylibium sp. GTDB lineage: Bacteria > Pseudomonadota > Gammaproteobacteria > Burkholderiales > Burkholderiaceae_C > Methylibium. The sequence goes on along the minus strand of JANONH010000540.1, from coordinate 7,131 downwards.
TGGCATCCGCCACGCCCCTGAACAATCACAAACGCCGACCCTCGCCGCCGATGCAGCTAAAGACCATAAAAGCCGCCCAGGGTGTCACCTGGGTGCGCTCGGCGTTTCGTGTCTTCTTTCGTCAGCCGCTCGCCTTTAGCGCGCTGTTCGTCAGCTTCGCTTTTGTCGCCCTGCTGCTGGCCGAGTTCGTGCCCTTGATCGGCCCGGTGCTCGCCATGTCGCTGATGCCCGCGGCCACGGTGGCCATGATGCTGGCCACGCGCGAGGCGCTCGCCGGGCACACGCCGAGCCTCAAGCTGCTGCTTGCGCCGCTCAAAGATCCGCAGCAGCGCAGCCGGCTGCTCCAGCTCGGCGCCATGTATGCCGCCGCGACACTGGGGCTGCTGCTCTTGCTCGAGCTACTCGACGGCGGCCGGCTCGAGGCCCTGATGAGCACCGCCAACGACGCCGCAGCCGCTTCGCAGGCCCTGGCCGACCCGATGCTCGCGGTGGCGTTGCTCATGCGCCTTTTTGCCATGGCGCTGCTGTCGCTGACCTTCTGGCACGCGCCGGCGCTGGTGTACTGGGCGCAGCTCAAGCCGGCCAAGGCGGTGTTTGCCAGCGTGGTGGCGTGCTGGCGTGCCCGCGGCGCCTTCGCCGTCTATGGCCTGAGTTGGTTCGCCGTGCTGCTGGCCGTCATGTTGGTGGCGCAGTTCCTGTTTGCGGCACTCGGCCAGGCGCAGTTGGTGGCGCAGGCGCTGGTGCCGGTCGGGCTGGTGTTTTCCGCCGTGCTCTACGTGTCGGTGCACTTCAGCTTCGCCGACGCCTTTGCGCTCGAAGACCCGCCGAGCGTCTGAGCCGGCGCGTCGTTCGCAAGCGGCGAAGAGAGGCCGCAGCACTGCCGTTTGGCGATTCGTTGCTTGCGCACGCCTGCCGCGCAAGGCCCGCGGTCCCCTATGCGCCCCGGTACTTCCACTGACTGCTCCAAACGTGCGACCCCAAGAACGGCAGCCCGAATGCGCAATTCGGCGCCAGTCCGACCACCGGCGATGTGACGGTCGCCACCTTCGCCGGACGCAAGATGACCGACACCACCTTCAAGCGCTTCATGGTCGCGCCCAAGGGAGCCGAAATCACTGGCCTCACAGAGTCGCCGGACGGCCGCACGCTGTTCGTGAACGTGCAGCATCCGGGCGAAAGCACTGCCGCGGCCGACATCGCCAACCCGTCGCTCTACCAGAGCAACTGGCCCGGCAACGGCGGCGGCGTGCTGGCCTATGGACCGGGGGGCGCCACGGCGCGGCCGCGCTCGGCCACCCTGGCCATCACCCGCAACGACGGCGGCGTGATCGGCACCGACCTGCGCCATGGGCGCGGTGGCCGCGAGGGCGACGACGACTGATCGGCGCCGGGCCGGTCGAAACAAAGGACGGTGCCGCAGCACCGTCCTTCTCTACATCTCGCAGAGACGCAGGCGAACGCGCGATGCGTCAGGCCGCGGCCGCCCCCTTCTTGCTGGCCATCATGCCGGCGAGCGCTTCGGACGCCCAGCCGAAGCCCGCGCCAATGGCCACCGACAGCAATGTCGGCACGATGGCATCAATGGGTGCCAGGCCCTTGAGCAAGATGAGCCCGGCCACGCTCGCAAAACCGTACACGCAGGCCGGGATCACCGAGAGCAGGCTCACGTGCGCCGCCAGCACGATGACCGCAGCACCGATGCCCACGGCCACCGGTGCCGCCATGGCGCCGAGCGCGCCAAGTTGACCGGCCAGCATCACCGACACGGCGCCGACCACCACGCCAAACGACATGCAGACGATGGTGGTGCGCGCGCCGGCCGCCTTGCCTCCGCAGTGGTAGTGGCTGGCCCAGGCGATGAAGGCCTGCCAAATCTGCAGGTTCATGGCGGCCAGGGGGCCGAGAAACAGGAAAGTGGCGACGACGGACAGAACACTGATCGAGATCGCCAGGGCAATGAGCATGGGCATGATTTCATCTCCTCTTTATGGGTCGCTTGCGCAAAGCGCGGTCGCCGGGTAGCGGCGCGCACCGCCTAGAGGACGGCCGCGCAGTCTATAAGCGGACGTAGCGGCGCCACAACAGCGGGTAAACGACAGCGGAAAAACCCGCAGTATTGCGGCGTGGAGGCGCTTCGTGCCAGTGCAGCGCATGCGCGCAATGCAAAGGAGCCCCGAATGCCGTCAATCAACCGGTGTCAACTTCGCAATCGAAAGCGCCAGCCATTTCATGCCGTGGCGCCCGAAATTGATCTGGGCGCGGGCGTCGACGCCCACGCCTTCGAGCGTGACGATCACGCCTTCGCCAAACTTGGTGTGGAAGACACCCTGGCCCGAGCGCAGGCCCTGCGGCGTGGTGCGGGCCGCCGCTTCGAAGGCCGCTGGCGCAGCCCCCGGCATGCGGCCGGCGCCGACCATGCCAGCGGGCCCCGAGCCTCGTTGCCAGGCCGCCTGGTACTCGCGCGCGAATCCGGAGCCAAAACCCTGCAGCTTGGGCGTGATCCACTTGAGCGCGGCGTCGGGCAGCTCTTCGAGGAAGCGGCTCTTGATGTGATAGCGCGTCTGGCCGTGCAGCATGCGGGTCTGGCTGAAGCTGAGGTAGAGCCGCTTCCTGGCGCGCGTGATCGCCACGTACATGAGTCGGCGCTCTTCTTCAAGGCCGTCGGCTTCGTTGGCGGCGTTCTCGTGCGGGAACAGGCCCTCCTCGAGCCCGGTGATGAAGACCTGGTCGAACTCGAGTCCCTTGGCCGCGTGCACGGTCATGAGTTGCACCGCGTCTTGGCCGGCTTGCGCCTGGTTGTCGCCCGCTTCGAGCGCGGCGTGCGTCAGGAAGGCAGCCAACGGCGACATGATCTCGCCGGTTTCGGCGTCGGGCTGGGTCGCGGCGAGCGCAACGGCCACGGGCGTGCCTGCAGCGATGAGGCCCGGCCGCAGCGCCAGCGCGGCGGGTGCGGCGCCGCCCTGCTCGTCCACCGGCAAGCCCACCGCGTCTTTGCCAAAGCCTTCTTGCGTGACGAAGGCCTCGGCGGCGTTGATGAGTTCGTCGAGGTTCTCGAGCCGCTCGGCGCCCTCTTTGTCGCTGCGGTAAAAATCGGCCAGGCTGCTTGCCTGCAGCACGTGTTCGATGATCTCGCGCAGCGTGAGCCCGCGCGTGGCCTCGCGCATCGCCTCCACCAGCTCGACGAAGGCGCGCAAATTCGATCCGCCCTTGCCCGTCATGGTGGCCGCGCTCTGCCACAGGCTGCGGGCGCTGGCGCGCGCGGTGTCTTGCAGTTGCTCGAGCGTGCGTGCGCCGATGCCGCGCGTGGGAAAGTTCACCACGCGCAGAAAGCTGGTGTCGTCGTTGGCGTTCTCGATCAGCCGCAGGTAGGCCAGCGCATGCTTGATCTCCGCGCGCTCGAAGAATCGCAAGCCGCCGTAGACGCGGTAGGGCATGCCGGCGTTGAAGAGCGCGCTCTCGATGACGCGCGACTGCGCGTTGCTGCGGTAGAGCACGGCGATCTCGCTGCGCGGCGAGCCCTCGCGCAGCAATTGCCGGGCTTCTTCGAGCAGCCACTGGGCCTCGCCGAAGTCGCTGGTGGCCTCGAACACGCGCACCTTCTCGCCGGGGCCGGCCTCGGTGCGCAGGTTCTTGCCCAGGCGCTTGGCGTTGTGGGCAATGAGCACGTTGGCGGCGTCGAGGATGTTGCCGAAGCTGCGGTAGTTGCGCTCGAGCTTGACCACCTGCCGCACGCGAAACTCGCGCTCGAAGTCGGCCATATTGCCCACCAGCGCGCCGCGAAATGCGTAAATGCTCTGGTCGTCGTCGCCCACGGCCAGCACATTGCTCGCCGGGCCGGCAAAGCTTTTGAGCCAGGCGTACTGGAGCTTGTTGGTGTCCTGAAACTCGTCGACCAAAATGTGGCTGAAGCGGCGCTGGTAATGCGCCCGCAGTTCGGCGTTGTCGCGCATCAGCTCGTAGACGCGCAGCATCAGCTCGGCGAAGTCGACCACGCCTTCGCGTTGGCACTGGTCTTCGTAGGTCTGGTAGATCAGCGCCTTGGTGCGGCTCATCTCGTCACGCACCTCCACGTCTTTGGCGCGCAGCGCGTCTTCCTTGCAGGCGGCAATGAACCAGGCGCACTGCTTGGGCACGAAGCGCTCTTCGTCGAGCTTCATGGCCTTGATGACCCGCTTGACCGCCGAGACGCTGTCTTGCGCGTCGAGAATCTGAAAGCCCTGCGGCACGCCAGCGAGCTTCCAGTGCGCGCGCAAAAAGCGGTTGCACAGGCCATGAAAGGTGCCGATCCACATGCCGCGCGGGTTGATGGGCAGCAGCGCACCAAGCCGCGTGAGCATCTCCTTGGCGGCCTTGTTGGTAAAGGTCACGGCCATCACCCCGGCCGGCGACACCCTGCCCGTCTGCACCAGCCAGGCGATGCGCGTGGTGAGCACGCGCGTCTTGCCGGAGCCCGCACCCGCGAGGATGAGGGCGTTGCCTTCGGGCAAGGTGACGGCCGCGAGCTGTTCGGGGTTCAGGTGCCTGAGCAGCCCGGCGGCGCCGTCGGGGCTGCGGCCGAAGTCAGGTGTCGGTTCAAAGTGCGGTGCGGTCATCGCCCGATTCTCAAGGAAAGCCCGCCCGGCGCCCGGGCGGCCGCAGTCGCCGCGTGGGCATCGGCCGTGGCGAGATCGGGGGGGTTCGCAGTTCGCACGCCGCACGTCGGTGCAGGCGGCGTATATGCTTGCGGGCATGGTCCTCGCAGCCCCCATGGCGACATGTCCGACGCGCTCCTCATAGGCATCTCGGCGCGCATCTACCACCCCGTTGCGCCGGTGCCCGGCTTCGGCGGCATCTTCAACAAGACGCTGCACTACCTCGAACAGTCGGTGGCGCACTGGGTGCTGCAACCCCATGTGCTTGCCCTCATGATCCCGCCGGTGGAACGCGAAGGGCTGGTGCAAGCCGGCCAGATGAGCCTGGCCGATTACGCCGAGCGGCTCGACGGCCTGGTGCTGCAGGGCGGCACCGACATCGCACCCGAAAGCTACGGCGAGACGCCGCTCGCGCCCGACTGGAGCGGCGACCGCATCCGCGACCGCTATGAAATCGGCCTGTTCGAGGCCTTCGTGGCGCAGGGCAAACCGGTGATCGGCATCTGCCGCGGCTGCCAGCTCATCAATGTGGCCCTGGGCGGCACGCTCTACCAGGACATACCGACGCAGCTCGACAGCGCCATCGCGCACCGCGACGACGCACGCTTCGAGAGCCAGTTCCACGAAGTGAGCCTGGTGGCTGGCAGCCGGCTGGCCGCACTCTACCCGGGCGTCGCCTCTGCCGAGATCAACTCCATCCACCACCAGGGCATCAAGGTGTTGGCGCCGGATCTCGAGGTTGAAGCGGTGGCCGTGCCCGACGGCGTGATCGAAGCGGTGCGCTGGCGCGGACCGAGCTATCTGTTTGGCATGCAGTGGCACCCCGAATTCATGGTGCAGCGCCAGTTCCACCCCAACCAGCTCGACGGCGCCCCCATCCTCAACGAGTTCCTGGCTGCGGCGCGCACGCGCCGTGGCGTCAGCGCTCCGAGTGCCGTGCGCCTGGGCGCTGTCGGCTGAGCGTCGCGCGGTCGCTGTCGGCAAAGCGGCGGCGCTTCGGTCGCAGCGCGCGGCGGCAACGGTCGGCGGGCAGCGCCGACCGATCGGCCGACGCATAAAATCGCCCCACCTGTTCCAGCAACGGCGCCCCGGCAGGGGCGCCGTTTCATTTGTAGCCCCCCACCATGACCGAACTCGCCAAAGCATTCGACCCCGCCCCGATCGAGGCGAAGTGGGGTCCCTGGTGGGAACGACAGGGCCTGTTCGCGCCGACGCTCGACGCCACCCGGCCCTCGTTTTGCATCCAGCTGCCGCCGCCCAACGTGACTGGCGTGCTGCACATGGGCCATGCGTTCAACCAGACGGTGATGGATGCGCTGGTGCGCTACCACCGCATGCTCGGCCACAACACCTTGTGGGTGCCGGGCACCGACCACGCCGGCATTGCCACGCAGATCGTGGTGGAGCGCCAACTCGAGCAGCAAGGCCAAAGCCGCCACGACCTCGGGCGCGAAAATTTCGTCGCCAAGGCGTGGCAGTGGAAGGCGCAGTCGGGCGGCGCGATCACCGAGCAGATGCGCCGCGTGGGCGCCAGCGTGGACTGGAAGCACGAGTACTTCACCATGGACGCCGAGCGTTCGCGCACCGTGACCGATGTCTTTGTGGCGCTGCTCGAGCAGGGCCTCATCTACCGCGGCCAACGGCTGGTGAGCTGTGTCCCGGTGCTGATGTCGGCGGTATCCGACCTCGAGTTGGTGTGAGATGAGGAGGACGGCTGGCTCTGGCACATCCGCTATCCGCTGACCGACGGCTCGGGCGAACTGGTGGTCGCCACCACCCGGCCCGAGACGATGCTCGGCGACAGCGCCGTGATGGTGCACCCCGAGGACGAGCGCTACGCCGCCCTGGTGGGCAAGCGCGTGCGGCTGCCGCTGTGTGGGCGCGACATTCCGGTGATCGCCGACGCCTATGTCGACCGCGCCTTCGGCACCGGCGTCGTCAAGGTCACGCCGGCGCACGATTTCAACGACTATGCGGTGGGCCTGCGACACGGCCTGCCGGTCATCGGCATCCTCACGCTCGACGCGCGCGTCAACGAAGCCGCGCCCGCAGCCTACCGGGGCCTCGACCGCTTCGACGCACGCCAACGCGTCGTCGCCGACCTCGAAGCAGCAGGCTTTTTGGTTGAGACCAAAAAGCACAAGCTCATGGTGCCGCGCTGCGAACGCACCGGACAGGTGGTCGAGCCCATGCTCACCGACCAGTGGTTCGTCGCCGTGAGCCGGGCCGGCCCGGACGGCCGCTCCATGGCGCAAAAAGCGGTGGATGCCGTGGCCTCGGGCCAGGTGAAGTTCGTGCCGGCGAACTGGGTCAACACCTACGACCAGTGGATGAAGAACATCCAGGACTGGTGCATTCCGCGCCAACTGTGGTGGGGCCACCAGATTCCCGCCTGGTACGGCACGAACGGCGAATTGTTCGTGGCAGCAAGCGAGGAAGACGCCCAGGCCAAGGCCCGCGCGGCCGGCTACGGCGGCCCGCTCGAGCGCGACCCCGACGT
>JANONH010000539.1:0-3189 GCA_031420735.1 Methylibium sp. | reverse complement strand
ATCCGCGAAGGCGGCAGGACCGTCGGCGCCGGCGTGGTGGCGAAAATTCTCGAGTGACCTGTGCATGACGGCCCGATCCCTCGGACCGGGCTTTTCTGCGATACCGCCCAGCCGCTCGTTACTGAGTGGCCGCTTTGCTCTTTGAAGGAACCGTCATGCAAAAGCAGAAGATTCGCATCCGCCTCAAGGCGTTCGACTACAAGCTGATCGATCAGTCGGCGCTCGAGATCGTCGAAACCGCCAAGCGCACGGGCGCCATCGTGAAGGGCCCCGTGCCGCTGCCTACCCGCATGCAGCGCTACGACATCTTGCGCTCCCCGCACGTGAACAAGAGTTCGCGAGATCAGTTCGAGATTCGCACGCATCAACGGCTGATGGACATCATCGAGCCAACCGACAAGACGGTCGATGCCCTGATGAAGCTCGACCTGCCGGCTGGAGTCGACGTGGAAATCAAGCTGCAGTAGATTTCGAGCCGCGGGGTCGCCTTGGCGATTGCGCATTTCTCTGCTGCCGCTATACTTGCGGGCTTTTCCGCCAACAGCGTTCTTTGGGCGCTTTAGCGGAAGTCGGGGCGGCTCTGCCGACCCCAAAAATTCAGCCCGGCCAATCGATGTCGGGTACGTGAAACAAAGGCTCCTCACGGAGCTGGAGAAGAATCATGACGACAGCCAATCCGGGCCATGGGCTCGGCTTGCTGGGACGCAAGGTGGGCATGATGCGCATCTTCACGGACGACGGCGATGCCGTTCCGGTGACCGTGCTCGACGTCTCGAACAACCGCGTAACCCAGGTCAAGACCGTCGAGGTCGATGGCTACAGCGCCATCCAGGTCGCCTACGGCAGCCGCAAGCCATCGCGTGTGACCAAGCCCGAGGCCGGTCATTTGGCCAAGGCCGGCGTCGAAGCCGGTGAAATCCTCAAGGAGTTCGCCGTCTCGGCTGCCGTTGCGGCCGAGTACAAGCCGGGTGGCACGCTGCCGGTTGGCTTGTTTGCCGCGGGCCAGAAGGTCGACGTGCAGGGCACCTCCATCGGCAAGGGTTTCACGGGCACGATCAAGCGCCACAATTTCAAGTCGCAGCGGGCCTCTCACGGCAACAGCCGCTCGCACAACGTGCCGGGCTCCATTTCCATGGCCCAGGATCCTGGGCGCGTCTTCCCGGGCAAGAAGATGTCGGGCCACCGCGGTGACGAGACCTGCACCACGCAGAACCTCGACATCGTGCGCGTCGACGAAGCTCGGCAGTTGTTGCTGGTTCGCGGTGCCGTGCCGGGTGCGAAGAATGGTTTCGTTACCGTTCGCCCGGCTGTCAAAGTCAAGGCCAAAAAGGGAACGACCTGATGCAGCTCGAACTCCTCAACGAGCAGGGTCAGGCGGCGTCCACGGTCGACGCCCCCGACACCGTGTTCGGCCGCGACTACAACGAAGCCCTGGTGCACCAGGTGGTGGTCGCCTACCAGGCCAACGCGCGGCAAGGCACGCGCGCACAGAAGGACCGTCAAGCGGTCAAGCATTCGACCAAGAAGCCGTGGCGGCAAAAGGGAACCGGCCGTGCGCGCGCCGGCATGACCTCGTCGCCTCTTTGGCGCGGAGGCGGGCGCATTTTTCCAAACAGCCCGGACGAAAACTTCAGCCACAAAGTCAACAAGAAGATGTACCGCGCTGGCATGGCGGCGATCTTCTCGCAGCTCGCTCGCGATGGCAGGCTGGCGGTGGTCGACTCGCTGACGGTCGACTCCCCCAAGACCAAGGTGCTGGCGGCGAAGTTCAAGGCGATGGGTTTGGAATCGGTGCTCGTGATCTCCGACAACGTTGACGAGAACCTGTTCCTCGCGGCCCGCAATCTGCCCAATGTGTTGATCGTGGAGCCACGTTACGCCGATCCCCTCTCGCTCGTCTTCTACAAGAAGGTGCTTGTGACCAAAGGCGCGATCGAGAAGCTCAAGGAGATGCTGGCATGAGAGTGTTCGCCAAGAAGACTTATAGCGAAGGCCGCCTGATGCAAGTGCTCGTTGCGCCGATCGTCTCGGAAAAAGCCACGGCGGTCGCCGAGAAGAGCAACCACATCTTGTTCAAGGTCCTCCAGGACGCGACCAAGCCAGAGATCAAGGCTGCAGTCGAGTTGCTGTTCAAGGTCGAGGTCGACAAGGTCTCGGTCGTCAACATCAAGGGCAAGACCAAGCGTTTCGGTCGCAGCATCGGTCGGCGAGACAACATCCGCAAGGCCTACGTCTGTCTGAAACCCGGACAAGAACTCAACTTCTCCGCAGAGGGCGCGTAATGGCAGTCGTCAAAGTCAAACCGACTTCGCCCGGCCGTCGCGCCGTGGTGAAGGTGGTGCATTCGCACCTGCACAAGGGCAAGCCCGAGGCCTCGTTGCTCGAGCCGCAAAAGCAGAATTCCGGGCGTAACAACAACGGCCACATCACGATCCGCCACAAAGGTGGCGGCCACAAGCACCACTACCGAGTGGTCGACTTCAAGCGCAACAAGGACGGGATTCCCGCCAAGGTCGAGCGCATCGAATACGACCCCAACCGCACTGCGCATATCGCGCTGGTCTGCTATGCCGATGGCGAGCGCCGCTACATCATCGCGCCGCGCGGCCTCGAGGTGGGCTCTGCGGTGATGTCGGGCTCCGAGGCGCCTATCAAGGCCGGAAACACCCTGCCGATCCGCAATATCCCCGTGGGCTCGACCATGCACTGCGTGGAGATGCTCGCGGGCAAGGGCGCGCAGATCGCGCGCTCGGCGGGCACCTCGGTGACGCTGCTTGCGCGTGAGGGAACGTATGCCCAAGTTCGCATGCGCTCGGGTGAGGTGCGCCGCATCCATATCGAATGCCGCGCGACCATCGGCGAAGTGAGCAATGAAGAGCACAACTTGCGCCAGTACGGCAAGGCGGGTGCGATCCGCTGGAAGGGAATTCGCCCGACGGTTCGCGGCGTCGCGATGAACCCGGTGGACCACCCGCACGGCGGCGGCGAAGGCCGCACGGGCGAAGGTCAGGTGCCGGTATCGCCTTGGAACACGATGACCAAGGGTTACCGCACTCGCAGCAACAAGCGCACGCAGACGTTCATCGTCTCGCGTCGCAAGAAATAAGGGGCGCCGCGGATGTCTCGCTCGCTGAAGAAGGGTCCCTTCGTGGACCACCACCTGGTTGCCAAGGTCGAGAAGGCCGTTGC
>JANONH010000538.1:0-1699 GCA_031420735.1 Methylibium sp. | reverse complement strand
GTGGCGGGCTGTATGCGCGCCTGGCGGCGATGCAGTTCAGCGCCGAGCCGAACGTCACACCCGCCACACCCCATGAACCCGACGCCATGCCCGCCAGTGCCGAACCGGGCGTTGCGGCGCTGCACCGATAATCGCGCCTCTTTTTTTGCGAGCTACGTCCGCCCATGAATCGCCCGGTACGCAACCAGTACGAAGACTTGATGCGCCATGTGCACAAACACGGCGTGGTCAAGGGCGACCGCACCGGCACGGGCACGCGCAGCGTGTTCGGGCATCAGATGCGTTTCGACCTGAGCGAAGGCTTTCCGCTGGTGACGACCAAGAAGGTTCACCTCAGAAGCGTGATCCTTGAGCTGCTGTGGTTTCTGCGCGGGCAGAGCAATGTGCGTTGGCTGCAAGAGCAGGGCGTCAGCATCTGGGACGAATGGGCCTCGCCGAGCGGCGAGCTCGGGCCGGTGTACGGCGTGCAATGGCGCTCGTGGCCCAAGCCGGACGGCGGCCACATCGACCAGATCGCCGAGGTCGTGCGCCAATTGCGTTGCGACCCCGATTCGCGCCGCATCATCGTGAGCGCTTGGAACGTCGCCGCCTTGCCCGAGATGGCGCTCATGCCCTGCCACGCGTTCTTTCAGTTCTACGTGGCGCCGGCGAGCGAGCCGCGGGGCCGCGGGCGGCTTTCCTGCCAGCTCTACCAGCGCAGTGCCGACATCTTTCTTGGCGTGCCGTTCAACATCGCGAGCTACGCGCTGCTGACTCACATGCTGGCGCAGCAATGCGAGCTCGACGTCGGCGACTTCATCTGGACCGGCGGCGACTGCCACCTCTACAGCAACCACCGCGAACAGGTCGAGCTACAGCTCGCGCGTGCGCCCAGGCCTTACCCCGAACTCGCAATCGGGCGCCGGCCGGCCTCGATCTTCGACTACGCCTTTGAAGACTTCGAGGTGCTGGGCTACGACCCGCACCCGGCCATCAAGGCGCCGGTGGCGGTCTAGGGTCCTGAGATTCGCTCGATGAAGCTTTCGCTCATTGCCGCGGTGGCGCGCGACGGTGCGGTGGGCCGAGCCGGCACGCTGCCGTGGCACTTGCCCGCCGACCTGGCGCACTTCAAGCGTGTCACGCTCGGGCGGCCGGTGGTGATGGGGCGCAAGACCTGGGACTCCCTGCCTGCGCGCTTTCGCCCCTTGCCGGGACGCACCAACGTGGTGGTCACGCGCCAGACCGATTGGGCCGCGAGCGGTGCGCTCGCAGCGGCGTCGCTCGATGCCGCGCTCGCCATGCTCGCCGCGTGGGACGAGGTGTTCGTTATCGGCGGCGGCGAGCTGTACTGTGAAGCACTGCCACTCGCCGACCGCTTGGTGCTCACCGAGGTCGACGTCGTGGTGCCCGATGCCGACACCTTTTTCCCGGCGTGGAATCGGGCCGACTTCGTGGCCACGCCGCTCGGGGCATCGCCACCCGAGACGCAGCCGCCTTGCCGATGGACGGACTACGAGCGCAGACGCTAAACCATGCTCGGCGGTGCAAGGCAATCACCAAGCTCGTTCCGGCGCCGATGGCCATCATCATGGTCACCGTGCCGATGGCCATGATGATGAAGCTGTCGCCGGACTTGATGGTCAAGGTGCCGCTGGCCTTCATGGAGTCATTCCAGACGCCGGACTGGAGCAAGGCCGGCACGGGAGTGTTCTGGAAGTTC
>JANONH010000537.1:0-2731 GCA_031420735.1 Methylibium sp. | reverse complement strand
GGTTTGCGCACTTGGAACAAAGCTCGCTGGCATCACGTCATGCTCCTGTCAAGAAGTTCGAGATTACTGCAGTGCAGCAGACTTCACAAACACTAAAAAAAGGGGTCAGGTACACATTTAGATCTGCGGTGACCGCTCATTTGATAAATCAGGGACATATTAATACGCCGGCTTGCGCGGGCGTCCTCTGGCCTGCCTTTGCGTCGGCCGATTCACCAGGGGCTCGAGCCGTGCCGCGAAAGCCGGTGTGCCCAGGGGCCAGCCGCCGCGCAAAGCCGCTTCGATTTCAAGCGCCTCACCGGCGTCGAGCGGCGTTTCGAGCCGGGTGCGCCAGACCCGTTCGCGCTCGAAAGGCGTGTTGCCCAGGGCCCAATACTCAGCCGGCGCCACCAGCCAGGCGCCGCTGGCGTGGCCACTGTGCGCCGCCTGGCTCGACCAGCGCCCGCCTGGGTCGCCATGGGGCGTGGCGAGCCTGTCCACATGCAGCATGCAGCGCAGCAGCCATTCGCCCGGCTCGACCACGGCCGCCCGAAAACGCCCTTCCCAGAGACTGCCCTGGCGCGAGTGGCGGCGGTTAAACGCTGCGGCGTGGCGGCGCGCCGCAGCCTGCATCATGAGACTCAGGCTCTCTGCGCGAGCAGCGCTGGCCACGAGGTCGATCCGGCCGTCCGTCAGGCCGTAGGCATGGATGCGTACTTCGTTGAGCCGTGCGGCCTCGCGCACCAAGGCCAAAAGCCGCTCACGGTCCTCGTCGTCGCGCACCATCGCCTGCCCGTGCTGAGCACGCTGGCTGAGCAGATGGGAAAGCTCGGGAAGAATGAGCCGCGCAAGACGTGCCATGCCCGATTGGATAACAAAGCAGCCGCCCTTGAGCACCGCTGCGCACCGCAGTGCTGCGCCGCGCACTCAGCCGGCCCGGCAAGAGACAAGGCCTCCCAAGCCGCGCCTGGCTGCTCAGGGCACGAGTCGGGGCCAACCCGCTCGGTGCGCGCGCCTAGAAGCGGTGGCGAACGCCCAGCGCGACGTTGGTCGCATCCCGGCCCGGCTCGCTGGTGACGCCACCCAGGAAGCCGTTCTGGCCAGGCGCCGTCTGGGCAGTGGCGGAATTGTCGAAGTGGGTCAGCACGAAGTTCAGGTCGGTGCGCTTGGATAGCGCGTAGCTGTAGACGGTGCCGTACGACTGCACGTCGGCGTTGCGAGCCAGCTTGTCGTCGTAGCGGCTGTAGGCCACCGAAACGGTGTGGGGGTCTGCGATGATGCGGTAGCCGACGTGGTAGCCGTTGGCGTCTTGCCGCAAGGCGGCGCCAAACGCCTTGGCCACTGCGGCGGCGAAGACCGGACCGATGGCCGGCGCGAGGCCCGCCCGCACTGGCTCCAGGCCGCTCGGGTCGTCGTCCTTGACGTTGATGTACTGCGCATACAAGGTGCCCGGACCGATGCTTGCCGACGCGCCGACGCCAAAATTGGTAAGCGACTTTTCCGCCCTTTCGTTTTCGCGGCTCTGGTAACCCAGGCCGACCGAAAACTCGGACGTCTTGTAGAAAGCGTTGGCAGCGACCATGCGGCCCGCCGCGGTCGAGCCTTCGCCGAGTGCCAGCATGGCCGAGGCGGCCCAGGGCCCCGTCTGGAAGCGGTAAGACAAGGCATTGCTGGTGCGAATCTCGACTGCCGCCGGCAAGGTGGCGATCTGCGCAAACGACAGGCTCGACTCCGCGCGCATGACGTCGAAGGTGGCCAACAGCTCGTAGATCGGCGTGTATTGCCGCCCGGCCAGCACCGCACCCACCGGCGTGATGACGCCGACAAAGGCTTGCCGGTCGAACAGGTTGCCGGCGAGGTTGACGCCCAGGGTGTCGCCCAACTGGCTGGCCACCGCGGTGACCGCCGGCTGCAGCGGCGCCGGCAGGCCGAGCGCGGCTGCCGAGTTGAAGCGTGCCGGCAACTGGCTGCCCGAGGCCGGGCGGTTGCTCAGCGCGCCGGTGTCGATCTCGAGGCGGTTCTCGAGCGTGAAGATGGCGCGGTAGCCGCCGCCCAGGTCTTCATTGCCCTTGAGGCCGAAGCGAGAGCCTTCCATGATGCCGCTGACCAGCCGCTGCCTGGCTGCCGTCTGGCCACTGACATGGCTGTAGCCGGCGTCGGCCAGGCCGTAAAGCGTGACCGAGCTCTGGGCCTGCGACGCCCCCGCTGCCACGCATGAAACCGCCAGGGCAATGCTTGCTTTTTTCATAGGATTTTGTTCGGGCGAGAAAAGAAAGATCGGCGCTCGTTGCGTGGCGCGTCTCTGCCCTTAGTGCGAAGCGCAGAGTGCATCCTAATGAGGCGCGCCTTCGCGCGACAGCGGGTCTACACCGAAGGAGCGTCGTTGGTTTGCCAGCGGCCGGGTCCTGCGGCGTCGAAGGCAAAGCGCCCGGTGATGCGCTGGTGTTCGCGCGATGCGAAGCGATCGGTCATGCCGGCGATGTAGTCGGCGACGGCGCGGTGGCGCAGCGGCGAGCCGCCCGGCTTGTGCAGCTCGGCGCGGCCTTCGAAGTAGGCGGCAAACAACTCGCACACCACCGACTTGGCGCGCTCTGTGCCGGCCATCACGTGGGGGTGCCGGTAGAGGTGGGTGAACAAAAAGCGCTTGAGCTCGGTGCTTTCGGCGCGCATGTCGGGGCTAAAGGCGATGAGCGGCGGTGCGGCGCGAACCGCGTGCGGGTCGGCGGGTGCGTGGCGGCGCAGCAAGTCGCCG
>JANONH010000536.1:0-2060 GCA_031420735.1 Methylibium sp. | reverse complement strand
GGCTGCGCGGTGATGGTCTGCTACGACAAGCAGAGCAACGACATCGCCCAGGGCGTGGACCACGCCAGCGACGACCACCTCAACACCGGCGCCGGCGACCAGGGCCTGATGTTCGGCTACGCCTGCGACGAGACGCCCGAGCTGATGCCCGCCCCCATCTACTACGCGCACCGGCTAATGGAGCGCCAGGCACAACTGAGGAAAGACGGGCGCCTGCCCTTCCTGCGGCCCGACGCGAAGAGCCAGGTGACGATGCGCTACCTGGACGGCAAGCCGCATTCCATCGACACCGTGGTGCTCTCGACCCAGCACGACCCCGACCAGAGCGAGACACCCACCAAGATGAAGGCCTCGTTCGTCGAGGCCATCATCGAAGAGCTGATCAAGCCGGTGCTGCCCAAGGAGTGGCTGAAGAGCACGCGCTTTCTCATCAACCCCACCGGCCGCTTCGTCATCGGCGGCCCGCAGGGCGACTGCGGCCTCACCGGCCGCAAGATCATCGTCGACACCTACGGCGGCGCCTGCCCGCACGGCGGCGGCGCCTTCAGCGGCAAGGACCCGAGCAAGGTGGACCGCTCGGCCGCCTATGCCGCGCGCTACGTGGCCAAGAACATCGTCGCTGCGGGCATCGCGCGGCAATGCCAGATCCAGGTCGCCTACGCGATCGGCGTGGCCAAGCCCATGAACGTGACCGTCTACACCGAAGGCACTGGCGTGATCCCCGACGAGCGCATCGCCGCCCTCGTGCACGAACTGTTCGACCTGCGGCCCAAGGGCATCATCCAGATGCTCGACCTGCTGCGCCCCATCTACGAAAAAACCGCCGCCTACGGCCACTTTGGCCGCGAAGAACCTGACTTTACTTGGGAGAGGACTGACAAGGTCGAAGCGCTGCGTGCAGCGGCGGGCCTGTAAGGCACGCGGGGGCGCAGCGCTTCGACCTTGCGGCGCAGACTCATGTCGCGCAGCGACGTGAAGGCCCAAAGGGCCGTGTCGTAGCCACAAGAACCCTCGGCGAAGCCGCTGATCGAATAAGAGCTGCGTGCAGCGGCCGGGCTATCAGCCCGGCAAGCGCGCAGCGCTTCGGCCACCTTGCGGCGAAGCCGCTGACTCGACGGACGCCCCTTCAGCCCTCAAACCAAGCCCTCGCACTGCGCCACCGAGCGGGAATCTTCGCACCAGACATCGATCCTCAGGTCGGCTTCCACAACTTGCCCGATGCGTGGCAGCGCCAAGCCTTCGCCGAGGCGACGGTGGACTTCGTCGCCTGTAAAGGCGCAGCCTTCGATGGGGTGGCGCCAGTGGCAGGCGAGCACGGTGGCGCCGGGGACGAGCGACGCGCGCAGCTTGGCGGCAAAGCCCGCAAGCGCGGCGGCGCCGAGGTAGTAGGCGACTTCGCTCACCACGACCAGGTCGAAGCGGCCCGCGGGCCACTGCTCGGGCAGCCACGCCTCGATCACCTCGACCTGCGGCATGTCCGCAAGCCGCGCCCGCGCGGCTTGCGCGGCGCCAAGGGCGCCATCGGAGACGAGCAGGCGCTCGCAGCGCGCGGCCAGTGCCGCCGAAAGCTCACCGTTGGCGCAACCGGGCTCATAGCCGCTGGCATAGCGCGCCCGCGGCAGGCAGGCCAGGGTAAGCGCGCGTTTGCGCGCCTCGTACCAGCTCGAACGAAAGCGCCACGGGTCGTCGTTCGCTTCGAACATTTCCTCGAAATGTTGCGGCGTGTGGCGCTCGGTGGCGTTCATGGCAATCGGCTTGCGCACATGGTCAGGCGGTCAGCGGTCAGGCGGTCAGACGGTCAGACGAAGAAGTATTCGGTGTCGCGCACGGCGCGCGCAAGCACGCTGCGGCCGAGCACCGGCCCGAGGGCCTGGCCGCGGGCTTCGAGCTGCGTGGCATGGGCCGCAATCGCCCATTCTTTGGCGGCCCGCACGTGCATGGGCACCGAGAAGCCGCAGAGGTGCTCCCAGGGCACGCGCGCATCGCCCGGCGCGGCCCAGTGCCACATCCAGACCGGCGCTTCAAGCACGCGGCATGCGGCGGCGGCGCAGGCCTGCGCC
>JANONH010000535.1:0-2684 GCA_031420735.1 Methylibium sp. | reverse complement strand
CGTCCTTTGTGCGAGCGACAAGGCGCTGGTCGTGGCCTGCGGCGAAGGCTCGCTGGCGCTGCTTCGGGTACAGCGGCCCGGCGGGCGCCGCATCGGCATCGCCGAGCTGATGGCCGGTCGAGCGCCGGTGGCCGTGGGTGACCGGCTCTGAGCGGCTGATTGCGCGGCGCCGTCCCCGGGCCCGCCGGGTGCGCCCCATGCGGCTGCTCGGATGAACCTACACCGGCCGATGGGCGAAACTACCGTGGCCTGGTCAGTCAGGGCAAGCGGTCGGCTGCGAGAGCCGGATTGAACTTGGTCGGGCCGCCCGCATCTATTCTTCCGCGCCCTTCCTGGCGCACACGAAAGCAGGCCGTCATGTTCAACTTACTCAAGACCGCGGTGCTGATGGCGGCCATCACGGCCCTGTTCATGGCGCTCGGCGCAGCGATCGGCGGCCAGCAGGGCATGCTCGTGGCGCTGGTCGTCGCGGTTGGCATGAACTTCTTCAGCTACTGGTTTTCCGACAAGCTGGTGCTGAAGATGTACAAGGCGCGCGAGGTCGACGAGTCTTCCGCGCCGCAGTTCTACCGCATGGTGCAGGAGCTGGCGCAGCGCGCCGGCTTGCCCATGCCGCGCGTCTACCTGATCGAAGAGAACGCGCCGAACGCCTTCGCCACCGGGCGCAACCCCGCCAACGCGGCGGTCGCTGCCACCACCGGCATCCTGCGCGTGCTGACCGAGCGCGAACTGCGTGGCGTGATGGCGCATGAGTTGGCTCACGTCAAACACCGCGACATCCTCATCTCGACGATCAGCGCGACCATGGCGGGCGCCATCTCCATGCTGGCCAATTTCGCGATGTTCTTCGGTGGGCGCAATGGCGGGGGCCGATCGGTCAATCCGGTCGCGCAAATCGCCGTCATGTTGCTTGCGCCCTTGGCTGCGGGCTTGATCCAGATGGCCATTAGCCGGGCGCGCGAGTTCGAGGCCGACCGCGGTGGTGCCGACATTTCGGGCGACCCGGCGGCGCTGGCCAGCGCACTCGAAAAGATCCAGCGTCATGCACGCACCACCCCCTTGGAGGCGACCGAGCGACACCCCGAGACGGCGCAGATGATGATCATGAACCCGCTCTCCGGCGGCGGCCTGCGGGGCCTGTTCAGCACCCATCCCGACACCGCCGAGCGCGTGCAGCGCCTGATGGCCATGGCGACGCAGGGCGCACGCGCCTGAGGGGCCCGAGCGAGAGAAAGCCGCGCTTCACTGCGGCGCACGGGCTTGGCTGGGCAAAGCGCGGTGGGACAATGAGCGCTCAATGGCGCACCGGTCCCTTCGAACACCGACGGCTCACTTTGCCTGCTGCTGTCGCGAGCGCGACAGAGCCGCGCTCGCGGCCGACATCGCGGCGTGGGGGCGTTCACTGGCGTGACCGTGGCCTCTTCCATGCGGCCGCGGCCACTGCGGCGTATTTGTATTGGCGTTGCGGCATCCTCGGCACGAGCGTGACGGGCAGTGCGGTGCTGTCGCCGCTTCGGCTGGGCCTGGTTCAGTGGGTAAAAAGCCGCCACGGACTCTCGACTCCGTATCAAGAAAGGCTACTGGCGTGAACGTACTGCGGTTGTCCCAGCTCATCGAGCAAGGCCGAATTCACGGGCAGCGGGTCTTCATCCGCGCCGACCTCAACGTGCCGCAGGACGAGAGCGGGCGCATCACGGAAGAAACTCGCATCCGTGCGTCGCTGCCCTGCATCGAGATGGCCCTGAAGGCGGGCGCCGCGGTCATGGTCACCTCGCATCTGGGGCGCCCCGTCGAGGGCCAGTTCACGCCGCGCGATTCGCTCGCGCCGGTGGCGCTGCGCCTGTCGCAATTGCTCGGGCGTGCGGTGCCCCTGCTCGCTCAGTGGGTCGACGGCGTGACGGTGGCGCCCGGTGAGGTGGTGTTGCTCGAGAACTGCCGCCTCAACCGCGGCGAGAAGAAGAACGACGAAACCCTGGCGCGCAAGATGGCGGCGCTCTGCGACGTCTTCGTGCACGACGCCTTCGGCACGGCGCACCGCGCCGAAGCCTCGACCTACGGCATTGCGCAGTTCGCCAAGGTGGCCTGCGCCGGCCCGCTTCTCGCCGCCGAGATCGACGCCCTGACGCGAGCGCTCGGAGCGCCCAGGCGGCCGCTCGTGGCGATCGTTGCGGGCTCCAAGGTGTCGACCAAGCTGAGCATCCTCAAGGCGCTGGCGGCCAAGGTCGACCAGTTGATCGTGGGCGGCGGCATCGCCAACACCTTCCTGCTCGCCAAAGGCCTGCCGATCGGCAAATCGCTGGCCGAGCCAGGCCTGGCTGGCGAAGCCCTGGCCATCATCGACATGATGGCCGCGCGCGGCGCCGCAGTGCCCATTCCCACCGACGTGGTGGTGGCCACCGAGTTCTCCGCCATGGCGCGCGCCAACACCGTGGCCGTGGACGCCGTGCAGCCCGACGACCTCATCCTCGACATCGGGCCGCACACGGCGGCAGCACTCGCTGCCATCGTTGCCCAGGCCGGCACGGTGGTGTGGAACGGGCCGATGGGCGTGTTCGAGTACGAGCAGTTCGGCGGCGGTACGCGGGTGCTGGCCGAGGCGATCGCGCGCTCGAGCGCCTTTAGCATCGCCGGCGGCGGCGACACCCTGGCCGCCATCGCCAAGTACGGCATCGAAAAAGACATCG
>JANONH010000534.1:0-2965 GCA_031420735.1 Methylibium sp. | reverse complement strand
CCAGCCCCTGTGGGAGGAAATGCATGTGTGGCTCAAACTTGAGCGCACCCGCCTGCCCGATGGCAGCGCGATTGCCAAGGCGATCGACTACAGCTTGACCCACTGGGTGGGGCTTGGTCGATACCTGCTGGACGGCGATGTGCCGATCGACAATAACTACGTCGAGAACCGAATTCGGCCTTGGGCCCTCGGAAGAAAAAATTGGCTCTTCATTGGAAGTCAGCTGGCCGGCGAGCGGGCCGCTGTGATGATGAGCCTGCTGCAATCGGCCAAGCTCAACGGGCACGAGCCGTGGGCCTACCTCAAGGATGTGCTCACGCGCATGCCCACGCAGTTGAACAGCCGGATCGAGGAGTTGCTGCCCCACCGCTGGCAGCCTGCCGGCTGAGGTCCACCACAGGCGCCGCGCCGAAACGGCCGCCGATCGACCGAAAACGAAGACGGCAAGCACGGCGGCGCTGAGCCAGCGCGCGGCAAACACCACTGCCTTCGCCAACGCCGCATCCGCCATGTTCGCCATGGATGCGATGCTCAGCCACCGGCCAGGTCATCTCAAGATGCCTCGGCCAGACGCTTACGGTGAGCGGTACGCAGGCCCTGGAGTTCCGCCGGGCCGCATCCATCGGTCCCGAAAACCCTAGCGCGCAGCCGATCCCCGTAGCACTGCTCTCCGGGCCGCCTGAACGGTGATGAATCGGAATCGTCAAGCCGCTTGCAGCGCTTGAGCTCGGTAAGCGTTCCGCGAACCCATCTTTCGTCTCGTCGCTGAAGCTGCGAACCTCGTGTCTCGGCAATCAACGAACGAGACGAGGTGAGCATGGATCGACAGCAGATGGAGCGCTGCCTGGAACGGGTAGCTGAGTATCGGGCCTCGGGTCAGACGGCGAAGGTATGGGCCGAGGCGAACGACGTTCCGATGCGCGTGATCGCGAGTTGGTGCGCCCATTCGCGACGCTGGCAGGCGCGGCTCGAGGGCGTTAGCGTCGGCCCCTCGGCAGCGCCCAGGCCGAGCGGCTTCGTGGCCGCCCGCGTGGCGCCGAGTTCGGGCTCGACATCGGTACGCGTCGAGCTCAACGCCGGAGCAGCGCGGCAGTCTCCAATTGGATTGGCCGCTGGCTCACACTCGCGAGCTTGCCGCGCTGCTGCGCGAACTCAGCCGATGATTCGCATCCAGACCATCTGGTTGGCGCTGGGCGCCAGCGACCTGCGCGGCGGCATCGACAAGCTGCTGGCCCAGGTGGTGCGCGGCTTCGCGCTCGGGGCGCAGGCCCACCACGCCTACGTGTTCGCCAACCGCCGGGCCGACCGGCTCAAGGTGCTCGTCTACGACGGCGCGGGCATGTGGCTGTGCACCCGGCGCCTGCAGGCCGGCAGCTTCGCCTGGCCGCGCGAGGATTCGGGCTCGCTCAGCCTCACGCGCGAACAGTTCGACTGGCTCGTCGCGGGCCTGCCGTGGCAGCGCCTGAGTACATCACCGCCACAGTCCATCACGGTGGTCTGATGCGGGCGCATTCGCGCCACCGCGCGACCCCGCGATTTACGCGTATGTCCATTGGCGAATGTCCCTCTTCTCGCGCGCGCGCGCGAGGGAGATACTTTGGGCCATGCTCGAAGGAACGGATTTGCACACACTCGACACGCCGCGCGCAGACGATGCGGTGCTGGTGTCGCGCAATCTGATCGAGCGCATGCAAGCCGAGATCAAGTTCAAGCAGACCAGGATCGAGGCCCTGAACTTCGAGATCGCGCGCCTGAAGCGCTGGCGCTTCGGCTCGTCCAGCGAGAGTCTGGACACGACCACGCAGGCGGTGCTGTTCGATGCCATCCTGGCCGACACCGCGCTCGAAGACCGCGCGGGCGAAGACCAGACCGAGCCACCGCCCGCGGTGCCGAGCATCAAGCGCCAGGCGGTCCGCCAGGCGCTGCCCGCAAGCCTGCCGCGCATCGATCGCCACCACGAGATCGACCAGACGCACTGCGCCTGTGGCCAAGCCTTCAAGCGCATCGGCGAAGAGGTCAGCGAGCAGCTCGACTGCGTACCGGCGCAGTTCTTCGTGCTGCGCCACATTCGCGGCAAGTACGCCTGTGCGTGCTGCCAGACGGTTCAGGCCGCGCCGATGCCCGCACAGATGATCGACAAGGGCATCCCTGCTCCTGGTCTTCTGGCCCAGGTGGTGGTGGCCAAGCACGACGATCATCTGCCGCTGTACCGGCAGAGTGAGATCTACGCGCGCTCAGGCGTGCACATCCCGCGCTCGAGCATGGCGCAGTGGATCGGGATCTGCGGGGTGCGCCTGGCGCCGCTGGCGCAGGCGCTGCGCAACTTCATCCTCGGCCACAGCGTGGTCCACGCCGACGAGACGCCGGTGGCGCTGCTGGCGCCGGGGCGGGGCAAGACCCGGCGCGCCTATGTGTGGGTGTACCGCACGACGAACTTCGTGCTCCAGCGTGCGGTACTGTTCGACTTTGCCGCCACGCGCGGGGGCGAGCATCCGCGGCGCGTGCTGCAAGGTTTTGGCGGCACGCTCGTGACGGACGACTATTCGGCGTACCACTCGTTGCACACCCAGGGCATCACGGCCGCGCTTTGCATGGCGCACGCGCGACGCCGGCTGTTCGAGGCGCACGAGTTCAACGGCAGCGAGATCGCCGGCCAGGCGGTCACGCTGATCGCCAAGCTTTACGAGATCGAACGCGAGGCTCGCGAACTCGAGCCCGAAGCGCGCAAGCTGCTGCGCCAGCAACGCTCCAGACCCATTGCCGAGGCCTTGCACTCCTGGCTCACCGCCAAGCGCCAGGCGCTGGCCAAAGCGGACGCCACCGCCAAGGCCATCGACTATTCGCTGAGCAATTGGCGCGCGCTCACGCGCTTCCTCGACGACGGCAACGTGCCCATCGACAACAACGCCGTCGAAAACTCGGTGCGTCCGCTTGCCATCGGTCGCAGAAACTGGCTGTTCGTCGG
>JANONH010000533.1:0-4716 GCA_031420735.1 Methylibium sp. | reverse complement strand
TTGAGAAGATGGAGCCATGAACAAGTCGAACAAGTTTTCACCCGAGGTCCGAGAGCGCGCGGTGCGCATGGTGCAAGAGCACCGCGGCGAATACCCCTCGCTGTGGGCCGCGGTCGAGTCGATCGCAGTCAAGATCGGCTGCGTACCTCAGACCCTGCTCGAGTGGGTCAAGCGCCACGAAGTCGATGGCGGTCTTCGTGCTGGCATCACCACGGCCGAAACACAGCGCCTCAAGGAGCTCGAACGCGAGGTCAAGGAGCTGCGCCGAGCCAACGAGATCTTGAAGCTGGCCAGCGCTTTTTTCGCACAGGCGGAGCTCGACCGCCGACTGAAGTCATGAAGGATTTCATCGACACGCATCGCGCAACGCACGGGGTCGAGCCGATCTGCAAGGTCTTGCAGATCGCCCCGTCGGGCTACAGGCGCCACGCAGCGCGCCGACGCGACCCGCAGCGTCGCTGCGCCAGGGCCCAGCGCCATCGACATCGATGCTTTATGCGCTGGTCGAAGCCTCTTGGAGAGGCAACATCAGTAGGGTTTTCTTAGGATGCTCCCTGACCGTGAGCACCTATTCAAGCGTGTCGACCCCCTTGCGAATGAGCCGGTCGTTCACTTGGTTTCTCCGTACCGGTGCGACACTGGGCAGCCGTCACGGGCGGGCGGGTCACACTACCCCGACCACCGTCTGCTTCATCGGAATAGTTTGCAGGAATGAAGGCCGCTGCCACAGGCGCCGAGCCAGCGCCTCCAGGTGCGAGTGCCTGCGCCATAGCAGCTCGGGATAGCGCAAATCCATGTACTGGAGCAGCGTGCCGAAGGCGATATCGCCGAGACTGAAAGCATCGCCGACCGCGTACTCGGTCCCCGGTTCGATGCGGCGCGCGATTTCGTCAACGGCGGCGACGAGCTTGGCCTGCTGGCGCGCCAGCCACGGCGCGCTGCGATGCGCCTCGGGGCGTTGGTGCTCCATGAACACCAGCACGATCGCGTCACACGCGCCATCGGCCAGCACTTCGAGCCGTTTGGCCGCCAGCAGCTGTTCCGTCGCACGCGGAAAGATCGGCGGCTGCGGATAACGCAGCTCCAAGTATTCAAGGATGAAGCGCGACTCGTAGTAGCACTCGCCGTCGTCCAATATCAACACCGGGATCTTGCCAAGCGGGTTGTACTGCGGCGCCGTTGCGCCGGCGTTCCAGGGAACTTCGGTCACCAGCTCGAACGGCACGTCCTTCTCGTGGAGCGCGATCCGCACCTTGCGCGAGTAAGGGCTGGGCGTCGCGCTCAGCAGCTTCACGCCGATTTCTCCTTCGCGTGGCGGCAGGCGAAGAAGAACAGCGCGCCTTCCGGGCCGTAGCGCTCGGAGCGCGGCACGTTTGGCTTCAACTGGAACCTGCTGCCCGGCACCATAGGCGCGCTGATCGGTCCCTGCTCCAGCCACATCTCGCCCTGCGCCAGCACCGCGGCCACCTCGAACGCGAGCGACTGCGTGCCGGTGACGGTGCCCGGCGCACAGCTACGCTCCAGGACTTCGTCGTAACCCTTGTCCAGCGCGTTGGCGCGGTAAGTCTCGGAGTCGGGCAGACGGTCCATATCGGTGCTCCTTCGAAATTCAGTGTGCAGCTAGCGAATCGGCGAGACGGAACACCGCGGCGGCAGGCCCGTCGGAATTATCGGTCTGAATGGAATGCCTTGCACGCGGGACGGCCAGCCATTGGCCCTCGAGCAGCGCTATCGCCAACCCCTCTGCATCGTCGTCCGAAAAGATGTTGCTGTCCGCGCCTCCCGCGACCAAGACGGGGGAGGTGATGCTATCCAGCACACCCCACGGCGACCGGCGCGCGTCCATGCTCTGCTGTGCTCAAGCCAACGAGCGTACGTGATGGCAGCGCGGGATCGCGCGACCACCCGTTCTAGGAGCCGAAGTACATCAGGACGTCGTCAAAGCCGGCCTGCTTGAGCGCCAGAAAGGTGTTGCGCGCGTGCGCCCTTAAAGCAGTAGAAATAGATCGTGTCCTCGGTCGAGATGCCGGCGGTGGAGCACTCGGCCTTGACCGTGTCGGGCGACTTGATCATCGGGCCAGCAGCGAGGGCTTCGCCGATCCGTTCGTCGAGGTCGCACACGTCGAGCAGCGTCGCTGCCCAGGGTGGCGCATGTCGTCCGAGGTGAGCATGACGTGACGGATGCGGTGCACCGCCAGCACGCCGCCGGTTTGCCGGTTCACGTCGATTGGCATGGCGATGAAAGCGACGGTTTCCTGCGGCAGCTACGCGCGCTCGACAGCGCGGCACAGGAAAGCGGCTCGGCGTCGATGAGGTGCACGATGAAGGCCTGGCCGGTGGCGAGCACTGCGCCGGTGATGCCCTCGCCCACGGCATAGCGGCCGCGCGCCATCTCGGCGTGCGTCAAACCGTAGGCGTAGCGGATCGCCGCCGAGCCGCGTGCAGCATCTCGCAGCACCACCTCGGGCGCCAGGCTGCGCCCGGCCAGGCGCATGCCCTCGTTCATCAGCAGCAGCTCCTGCGCGCGCCAGGGCGAGTCGGCGGTATGGCGCGGAGGCGACAGACGCGAAACCGAGGTCATGCGCCGTCGGACGCAAGAAGCCCGCCCAATCCGGCATGGTCGGGCCACCATTGGAACAGGCCTTGCTTTCCCTGCCGGCAACTGCTCAGGGGGAGCACCATGCTGGAACTTTCAGCCTGCATCATCGGCCGAATCAGGTACGGGCCTCAGGGCCGGTGGGACCCCGGCCCGGCGCCCGGCGCTTGCCGGGTGCAGGCGCACGAAGGCGTGGTGAGCATCACCTGGAATGACAAGGGCGCGAGCCGCTCGATCGTCCTCAGCATGGAGGCCTTCGATGACAACCTGCTCGCCGGCTCGATCATGCTCGACACGAGCAGCGTTTTGTGTGCTTGCGGGGACGTGATACCGCTTGAGCCGACCGGCGCGCGCACTGCGATATAGCGCCTGGCTGGTGCACCGCGCACCGACCAGGCGCAAGGCAAGGTTCTCCGCCTCCGGGCGGCGGCCCGCCCGGCGGACTCACTGTTGCGCCATCCGAGTTCCCTGTTTAGTCCTTTGAAACTCCCTGATCGGTTCGCGGCTCGAAGCGTGTCATGCTGCCGCAAGCCGCGCCCCGACTGGCGTCGGGCCTTGTCGAGGCGACCGAGGGCAGCAGGACAGCGCGCAAATTCCCTGCAAAATTGCCTGATCCAGGGAATGGTCCGAGACGGGTTCGCTCGAGACTCAGCCCACCGCCAGAAATCATAGGTAAATCATCGATCTAGGGAAGCGCTGATCAATTCGGCCCGAATCCTGCATGCATAGAAGCCATGAAGCATCACGCACGCCCGCCCAAGCAACAGAGCTTTGCCAGCTATGAGTTCGCGCAGAAGAAGCGCGTGACGCGGCGCGAGAAGTTTCTCGGTGAGATGGAGCAGGTGGTGCCGTGGGCGCGGCTGCAGGCGTTGATCGAGCCGAAGTACCCGACGGGCGGTCGGGTCGGCCGTCAGCCCATTGGCGTGCCGCGCATGTTGCGCATGTACTTCCTGCAGCAGTGGTTCGGCTTGGCTGACGAAGCGGTGGAAGACGCGATCTACGACAGCCAGGCCATGCGCGACTTCGTTGGCATCGACCTGTCGCACGAGGCGGTGCCCGACGCGACCACGCTGCTGAAGTTTCGGCGCCTGCTCGAAGAACACGCCCTCACGGCGCAGCTGTTCCAGGGCATCAACGCGCACCTCGCCGAGCGCGGCTTGCTGCTTCGCGAGGGCACGATGGTGGACGCCACCATCATTGCCGCACCCCCGTCGACGAAGAACAAGGAGCACGCCCGCGACCCCGAGATGCGTCAGACGAAGAAGGGCAACGAATGGCGCTTCGGCATGAAGGCGCACATCGGCGCCGATGCCGACTCGGGCCTGGTGCACAGCCTTCACACCACCGCGGCCAACGAGAGCGATGTGGCGCACGCCCACGAGGTGCTGCACGGTCAGGAGGCCGTGGCGTTCCTGGATGCGGGCTACACGGGCGTGGCCAAGCGCGAAGAGGTTGTCCAAGCCCAGGCCGAGGGCAAGATTCGCAGCGACATCGAATGGAACGTCGCCAAGCGGCGCAGCACGATCACCGAGATGGCCGAGGGCACGCTGAAGACGCTCACCAAAGCGCTGGAGCGCGTGAAGGCGCAGATTCGGGCTCGCGTCGAGCATCCGTTCCATGTGGTCAAGAACCTGTTCCGTCACAAGAAGACGCGCTACAAGGGGCTGGCCAAGAACGAGGCACAGCTGTACAGCCTGTTCGGTCTGGCCAACCTCGTGCTGGCGAAGAAGCGCCTCATGGCATTGCATGCCGCGGGGATGAGTGCGCCCTGAGGGCGGACAACGGCCCCGAAAGGGGCGAAAACCGGGCCTCTGAGCTCAAAATTGAGATGAATCCGCGCTGACTTTGTCGCATCATGAAAATCACGCCGCCCCAACGAAGCGGCGATGCTGGATGCGGTTTTGATCAGCGCTTCCTTAGGAGGAGCGACTTAAGAGTTTACGAAGCGTGCGGGTACGCACCCAAACCCAGAGTCTGCCGTGCTCGACTGCGCCAATGCGCTGCGCCCGCGGCCCGACCAAAGCCTTGCCGGGTGGTGGTTGTTCTTGTTCGGCTGGGGAAAAGAAACACCGTCTCACCGGGCCCGAGGACAGTGCGGCGACCGAGCGATTTCTGGTACC
>JANONH010000532.1:0-3917 GCA_031420735.1 Methylibium sp. | reverse complement strand
CGCGCCTGGCCGTCACGGTGTTCCGCGAAGGCAAGGTGGCGACCATCGCCTTCAGCGGTGGCGACGTGAGCGAGCCGGTGGCTGTGCGCAAGGCCGCGCCCGCCGACCGCCGGCAAGGCACCAGCGTGCGGGTTTGGCCCGACCCGAAGTACTTCGAGAGCGTGGAGCTGCCGCGCGTCGACCTGCTGCATCTGCTGCGCAGCAAGGCGGTGCTGATGCCCGGCGTGAGCGTCAGCCTCACCACCGAGAAAACCGCCGAAGTGCAGACCTGGCTCTACCACGGCGGGCTG
Source organism: Methylibium sp. (assembly GCA_031420735.1). Lineage (GTDB taxonomy): Bacteria > Pseudomonadota > Gammaproteobacteria > Burkholderiales > Burkholderiaceae_C > Methylibium. Next base: position 3,627 of record JANONH010000532.1, on the reverse strand, counting down.
CGCGACTACCTGATGCAGTCGCTCGCCGCCGACCCGGTGGTGCCGCTGTTCGAGGGCGCGCTGTATGCCGAAGAGGGCGAGACCGAGAACTTCGCCGAAGGCGAAGGCGCCGCCTGGTGCGTGGCCTTCACCGAAGACGGCAACGCCGTGCGCGAGAGCTATGTCAACCTCATTCCCACGGTGGCCGGCGGCACGCACGAGGCGGGCCTCAAGGACGGGCTGTTCCAGGCCATCAAGGGCTTCATCGAGCTGCATGCGCTCCTGCCCAAGGGCGTGAAGCTCATGCCCGACGACGTGTTCTCGCGCGCGAGCTTCGTGCTTTCGGCCAAGGTGCTGGACCCGCAGTTCCAGGGGCAGACCAAAGAGCGCCTGAATTCGCGCGACGCGCTGCGCCTGGTCTGCACCTACGTGCGCCCGGCTTTCGAGCTGTGGCTGAGCCAGCACGTCGAGCACGGCCGGCGCATCGCCGAGCTGGTGATCCGCCAGGCGCAGGCGCGCCAGCGCGCCGGCCAGAAAGTGGAGAAGCGCAAGGGCTCGGGCGTGGCGGTGCTGCCCGGCAAGCTCACCGACTGCGAAAGCCGCGACCTCGCCTTCAACGAGCTGTTCCTGGTCGAGGGCGACTCCGCCGGCGGCAGCGCCAAGATGGGCCGCGACAAGGAGACGCAGGCGATCCTGCCGCTGCGCGGCAAGGTGCTCAACTCGTGGGAGGTGGAGCGCGACCGGCTGTTTGCCAACAACGAGATCCACGACATTTCGGTGGCCATCGGCGTGGACCCGCACGGCCCCGCCGACGAGCCCGACCTCAGCGGCCTGCGCTACGGCAAGGTCTGCATCCTCTCCGACGCCGACGTCGACGGCTCGCACATCCAGGTGCTGTTGCTCACGCTGTTCTTTCGCCACTTTCCCAAGCTCATCGAGCGCGGCCACATTCATGTCGCCCGCCCGCCGCTGTTTCGAGTGGACGCGCCGGCGCGCGGCAGGAAGCCGGCCGCCAAGCTCTATGCGCTCGACGACGGCGAGCTGAGCGCCATCCTCGACAAGCTTCGCAAGGAAGGCGCACGCGAAGGCTCCTGGAGCATCAGCCGCTTCAAGGGCCTGGGCGAGATGAACGCCGAGCAACTGTGGGACACGACGCTCAACCCCGACACGCGCCGCCTGTTGCCGCTGTCTTGGGGCGTGGTCGATTTCGGCGCCACCGTGGTGTCGTTCAACAAGCTCATGGGCAAGGGCGAAGCGGCCTCGCGCCGCGAGCTGATGGAGCTGCGCGGGGACGAGGTCGAAGTGGATGTGTGACCCGAGCCAAGGCGCCTGCATCCTGCCTTCGAGAAAACGATCCGACAGTCGGATAGCAAGCGCCAAAGATATACAATTGTCGTGCTGTATATCCAGCCGTCGGAGGTGTCATGCAAGTCTCGAAGTGGGGTAACAGCTTGGCGGTGCGGCTGCCTGCCGCGGTGGTCGAAGTGCTCGGGCTAAAGGAAGGCGACGATATCGAAATCGGCATCGCCGGCAAATTCAAGTTCGTCGTGAGTCGCTCGTCGAGCAATCGCGAAGTCCTCGCACGGCTGCGCAAGTACCGCGGCCTCCTGCCGGCCGATTTCAAGTTCGATCGACTCGAAGCCAACCAGGGCCGCGGGTGACTCGCGGCCGGTTTTTCGACACGAACATCGCGCTTTATCTGCTCGTCGGCGACGACATCAAGGCCGACCGGGCCGAGGACCTTCTCGCCGAAGGCGGCACGATCAGCGTACAGGTACTCAATGAGTTCGTCGCAGTGGCTCGGCGCAAGGGCGCCACGCCGTGGTTGAAGATCGAAGAGACTCTCTCGGCGCTAAAACACGTCTGCGAGGTCGAGCCCTTGACGACCGAGACCCACGAGCGAGCCCTGGCGCTGGCCAAGCGCTACGGTTTTCCGATTTACGACGCCACCATTGCGGCGAGCGCTTTGCTGGCCGGCTGCAAGACCTTGTACTCGGAGGATTTTCAGCACGGGCAGACCTTCGACGGCCTGACCGTTCAAAACCCATTTTGCTGAACGGATGCATCACCCGGATCCCTTCGGTCGCTCGCTCGTCGCCCAGGCGCTCACCGAGCCCTTGCACCGCCAGACTCGCGACCCGTCTCTGGCTGCCCACTTCGGTTTCGCTGCCGTGTTCTAAATGAACGATCTCTTCGACCCGCCCCCCGCCGACCCGGCCGATGCGCTGAGCCTGGCGCACTACGCCGAGCGCGCTTACCTCGAGTACGCGCTCTCGGTGGTCAAGGGCCGTGCCTTGCCCGACGTCTGCGACGGCCAAAAGCCGGTGCAGCGCCGCATTCTCTATGCCATGCAGCGCCTGGGCCTGGCCTTCACCACCGCTGGCGGCCCCAAGGCCATGAAGAGTGCGCGCGTCGTCGGCGACGTGCTCGGGCGCTACCACCCGCACGGCGACACCGCGGCCTACGACGCGCTGGTGCGCATGGCGCAAGACTTCTCGCAGCGCTACCCGCTGATCGACGGCCAGGGCAACTTCGGCTCGCGCGACGGCGACGGTGCCGCGGCGATGCGCTACACCGAGGCGCGCCTGGCGCCCATCGCGCGGCTGCTGCTCGACGAGATCGACGAAGGCACGGTCGACTTCATCGCCAACTACGACGGCTCCACCGAGGAGCCGCGCCAACTGCCCGCGCGGCTGCCGTTCGTGCTGCTCAACGGCGCGAGCGGCATCGCCGTCGGCCTGGCCACCGAAATCCCGAGCCACAACCTGCGCGAGGTGGCCGCGGCGGCGGTGGCGCTGCTAAAGAACGACCGGCTCGCCGACGAAGAACTGTTCGCCCTGCTGCCCGGGCCCGACTACCCCGGCGGCGGCCAGATCATCAGCAGCGAGGCCGACATCCGCGAGGCCTACCGCAGCGGGCGCGGCTCGCTCAAGCTGCGCGCGCGCTGGAAGATCGAAGACCTGGCGCGCGGCCAATGGCAGCTCGTCATCACCGAGTTGCCACCGGGCACCAGCGCGCAAAAGGTGCTCGAGGAAATCGGCGAGTTGACCGACCCGAAGGTCAGGCTGGGCAAGAAGGCGGTGAGCGCCGAGCAGCAGCAGCTCAAGGCCACCGTGCTCGCCGTGCTCGACAAGGCGCGCGACGAATCTGGCAAGCAAGACGCGGTGCGGCTGGTGTTCGAGCCGCGCAGCAAGAGCGTCGAACAGCAGGAGCTGGTCCAGGTGTTGCTGGCCCACACCAGCCTCGAGACCTCGGCGCCGATCAACCTCACGATGGTCGGCCGCGACGGGCGGCCGACGCAGAAGTCGCTGCGCCAGATGCTGCGCGAGTGGGTCGAGTTCCGCCTGGCGACCGTCGAGCGGCGCACGCGCCACCGCCTGGCCCGGGTGCAGGAGCGCATCCACATTCTCGAGGGCCGGCAGCTGGTGCTGCTCAACGTCGACGAAGTGATCCGCATCATCCGCAACGCCGACGAGCCCAAGCCCGCGCTGGTGGCGCGCTTTGCCCTGAGCGAGCGGCAGGCCGACGACATCCTCGACATCCGGCTGCGCCAGCTCGCGCGGCTCGAAGCCATCAAGATCGAGCAGGAGCTGGCCTCGCTGCGCCAGGACGAGGCCAAGCTCGCCGACATCCTTGCCAACCCGGCCA
>JANONH010000531.1:0-1554 GCA_031420735.1 Methylibium sp. | reverse complement strand
ACCTGGACCTCCGGCGCCGCGGCGGCCGACGGCAGCACCAGCGCGCTCGGCACGCTCGAGCTCAGCGGTCGTTTGGATGACGCCGACGCCACGCGCGTGGCGCGCTACCTGCCGCTGGCGCTGGGTGCGCCGGTGCGCCGCTACGTGCAAGACGCAGTCCAGGCGGGCAAAGCGAGCCGGGTGGACTTCAAGGTCAAAGGCGAGCTGCAACACTTTCCGTTCGACAAGCAGCCGGGCGAATTTCGTATCGCAGCGCAAGTAGAAAGCGTGCAGTTCGCTTACCTGCCAGGCCCGGCGCCGGGCGAAGACAAAGGCACGGGCGAGGCCGAGCGCGCCTGGCCGGTGCTCGCAGACGTGAGCGGCGAGCTGGTGTTCGACAAGCAGTCCATGGTGCTGCGCAATGCGCAGGGCCGACTGCCAAGCGTGGGCAGCGGCGGCTTCAAGCTCGCACGCGTGCGCGGCGGCATCAAGAACCTCGCCGAGCGGGCGGTGCTCAATCTCGAGGGCGTGGGCAGCGGCCGCCTCGACGATGCCCTGCGCTTCGTGAACGCCACGCCGGTGGGCGGCTGGATCGACGGTGCGCTGGCCCAGGCCAGCGCAGCCGGCGCCAACCAGGCGCCCATCGAGCTGCAATTGGGCCTGGACATACCGCTGGACGACGCCGGGCGCGCCACGCGCGTTCGCGGCCAACTCCTCTTGGCCGGCAACGACCTGCGGCTCGGGCCCGACCTGCCGCTGCTGGGCAACGCCAAGGCGCGCATCGGCTTTGGCGAGAACGCCTTTACGCTCGAAGCCGGCAGCGCCCGCGTGCTCGGCGGCGACGCCGCAGTGAGCGGTGCGCGCGACGCCGACGGCACGCTGCGCCTGAACGTCGAAGGCAGCGCCAGCGCTCAAGGCCTGCGCAACACGCCCGAGCTGGGCGCCCTGGCGCGCGCAGCCAGCCGTTTGGGTGGCCAGACGAACTACCGGCTGGCTGTCGGCTTCCTGCGCGGCGACGCGCAGTGGTTGCTCAGCAGCAGCCTCGTGGGCCTGTCGGTGGACCTGCCGGCGCCGCTGGGCAAGACGGCGCTGGAGAGTCTGCCGCTCGCGGTCGAAGCGAGCCTGTTGCCGCGCGCCAGCGCGGCGGCGCCGCAGCGCGACCAGTTGCGCGTGGAACTGGGCCCCGAAGGCGCCCGCATCGTCCAGGCGCAGTGGCAACGCGAACTGGCCGCCAGCGGCGTGCGCGTGCTGCGCGGCGGCATCGGCGTGTTCGAGCCGGCGCCGCAGCCGCCCGAGGGGGTCGGCGCCGTCGCCAACCTGCGCACGCTGGACCTCGACGCCTGGCAGCTGGTGCTCGAGGAGATCGGTGCGGGCGGCGCGCTCGACACGCCCCGCATGAGCACCGCCCCGAGCCCCGCCGTCGCCGTGCCAACGGCGGGCGCCTACCTGCCCACCACCCTGGCGCTGCGCGCCGCCGACTTCAAGACCAGCGGGCGCACGCTCACCCAGCTGGTGGCGGGCGTGTCGCGCGGCAGCGGCAACGAAGGCAGCGTGTGGCGCGTCAACCTCGATGCC
>JANONH010000530.1:0-5094 GCA_031420735.1 Methylibium sp. | reverse complement strand
GCTCGGCGTTGTCGGGCAGGAGCTTCAGGATGGACATCGCCGTGACGCTCTTGCCCGAGCCCGACTCGCCCACCAGCGCCACGGTCGTGTTCTCGGGGATCTGGAAGCTCACGCCTTCGCTGCCGCGGCCCACCGCCTCGGTGTAGCCGGCCTCGGCGCCGCGGCCCAGACGAAAGCGCACGCGCAGGTTTTGTACGTCGAGCAGCATCGTCATTTATGCACCCTTTGCGCTGTCCCGCCAGGCGGGAGCGAGCCCTCCTTCGGGCGGCCGTGCGGAGAGCTCATTGCGCCCCGCGCAGCTTGGGATCGAGCGCGTCGCGCAGCGCGTCGGTCATGAGCGAGAAGGCGGTGACGAACACCGCCATGAAGAGCGTGGCCGCAACCAGCTGCCACCAGTGGCCGAGGATCAGCTCGCCCTGCGCCTCGGCGAGCATGGTGCCCCAGGACACCTGGTCCACCGACACGCCCAGGCCGAGGTAGGACAAGATCACCTCGGCCTTGATGAAGCCCACCACGTGGATCGACAGCTGCACCAGCACCACATGGCTCACGTTGGGCAAGATGTGCCTGAACATGCGCGAGAAATTGGAAGCACCGATCGCCTCGGCCGCGCGCACGTACTCGCGCACGCCGTGCTTTATAAACTCGGCGCGCACCAGCCGGTAGATGCCGGTCCAGCCGGTGAGCCCCAAGATGAGCACCACCGACTGCACGCCGCGCCCGGTGATGGCCGCGAACGCGAAAATCAGCAGGATGCCGGGGATGGAGGTGAAGACGTTGTAGACCCACTCCAGCAGGTCGCCGATCTTGCCGCCGAAGAAGCCGCCCAGCGCGCCGAGCAAGGTGCCGATGAGCGTGGCCAGCAGCGCCGCGCTCAGGCCCACCAGGATGGAGATCTGCGCGCCCTTGATGGCCTTGGCCAGCACGTCGCGGCCCAGTCGGTCGGCGCCGAAGGGCAGGGTGCTGGCGCGCGGCGCTTCGGTGGTTTCGTACTTCTTGGCGGCCTCGGCCCATTCCGCGTACTTGGGCGCCAGCGGGTCGATGTCGCTCAGATCCACCGGCGGGCCCTTGGGCTCCGCTTTCACCGCCGCGGCCTGCTCGGGCGCCGGGCCCACGAAAGACGGCGGCGCATTGGGCAGCCCGCGCTCGCGCTGCCAGTCGGCCGCGACCAGGCCGAGCCCGGCGGCCACCACCAGCAGCAAGAAAGCCGCGACGATCGCCAGCGACACCATGCCCACGCGGTCGCCGCGAAAGCGCCGCCACGCGGCCGACCACACGCCCTCGGAGCGGCCGGGCGAAGCGCGCGCCGACGCGTTGACAGGCAAGACCGCGCTCATTCCATTTCCCCATTGCACCCGGCGCTACCCGCAGGCACGAGCCGGCCAAGCAGCCGCCGCGGACCGGCTCCGCCGGGCTGCCAGCGGCGCCCCCTGGAGGGGGAGCGGCGAAGCCGCAACGGGGGGCTCATTTCAAGACCACCCGCGGATCGACCAGCTTGTAGAGCAGGTCGGTGGCTACGTTGATGAGCATGGTGAGCACCGCGATGTAGATCGTGACCGCCTGGATGACCGGGTAGTCGCTGCGGTTCACCGCCAGCAGCACCTCGCGCCCGAGGCCGGGGATGGAGAAGAACACCTCGATGAGGAAGGAGCCCACGAAGATGCCCGGCAGACTCACCGCCACATTGGTAAGGATGGGGATGAGCGCATTGCGCAGCACGTGCTTCAAGAGAATGCGGTGCTCGGCCAGGCCCTTGGCGCGCGCGGTGCGCACGTAGTCCTGGCCGATCTCGTCGAGAAAGAAGCTGCGGTAGAGGCGGGTCTGCGGCGCCAGGCTCACCAGCACCGCCAGCAGCACCGGCAGCGGCGCGTAGGTCACCAGGTTTTTCCAGGTGCTGTCGCTCCAGCCCTGCACCGGAAACCAGCCGAGGCGAAACGCGAACACGTACTGGCCGACGATCACGTAAACCAGAAAGCTGATCGAGAGCGCCACCGTGGTGGCGATCATGATGGCGCGGTCGGTGAGCGAGCCGCGCACATAGGCCACCATCAGCGCAAAGGGAATCGCCAGCATCACTTCGAGCACGAGGATGGGTGTCATCACCGTGAGCGTGGCCGGCAGCCGCGTGGCGAACAGGCTGGCCACCGACTCGTTGGTCGCCCAACTCTTGCCCCAGTCGAAGCTCAGGATCTGCTTGACGAAGATCCACAGCTGCACGAGCACCGGCTGGTCCAGGCCGAGCTGCTGGCGGATCGCCGCCACCTGCTCCTGCGTGGCATTGAGCCCGCCCAGGATTTCAGCCGGGTCGCCGCCGAAATACTTGAACAAAAAGAACACCAGCAGCACCACCCCGGCCAAGGTCGGGATCGTTTGCCACAGGCGCCGGACCAGATAAGCGGCCATCGATTCAGGACTCCGTCAACGCCAGCGGCGCCGACCCGCTCGACCCGAGCCGGCCGCCGGCGGCTGCGCAGGCGCGAGTCTAGGGCTTGGCAGGCCCCGAGCGCGCAGACCGATGCCGGCGGCATGCGCTCGGGGGCTGCGCCACGAGACTGCGACGTGCGCTGCGACGGCTTGCGGCGGCTTCGGCGGTAGGCGCTGCTCCGGCCCGTAGCGACCTGTAGGGGCCCGCGGTGGCCCGCACCGGCACGCACCGGCACGCACCGGCACGCGGCGGCACGCGGCGGCACGCGGCGGGGCGGTAGCCTGCGCGGCTGCGACGGCTCCGCCCTGGCGCGGCCTTGCGCAGTGGGGTGGCCGTGTGCCTTGCGGGGCGGCACGGGAACCGCTGCACCCCGCGCCGGGTCCACTGCCTGCGGCCAGTGCGGCGCGCCAGCCATAGACTGCGCGCTGGCGGCCCAGCCCGCGAACCCGCCACGACACCCCACGAACAGGAGAGACCGGATGGATCGACGCGGCCCGGCCTTTGCGGCCCTGGCATTGTTGGCGGCGTTCTGCAGCACCGCCGCCCCGGCGCGCGCGCCCGATGGCGCCGCCTCGCCCGCCGTCAGTCTCGTCACGCCCGCTACCAGCGACGCCGCGCCCGCGCCCAAGGTGCTGCGCTACGCCTTTCGGGTGGCCGAAACCGGCTTCGACCCGGCCCAGCTCGCCGACCTCTACTCGGCCACCATCGCGGCCAACATCTTCGATGCGCCGCTGCAGATGGCTTTTCTCGCGCGCCCGGCGCGGCTGCGGCCCAACACGGCCGCCACCCTGCCCGAGATTTCGGCCGACTTCACCACCTACACCTTCACGCTCAAGCCGGGCATCCTCTTCGCCGACGACCCGGCCTTCAAGGGCCGCCCGCGCGAGTTGGTGGCGGCCGACTACGTCTATTCGCTCAAGCGCCACTACGACCCGCAGCAAAAAAGCCCCTCGCTCTACCAGTACGAGAACGCCAAGATCATCGGCCTCTCAGAGCTGCGCCGCGAAGCCATCGCGACGAAGCAGCCGTTCGACTACGACCGCGAGGTCGCGGGCCTGCGCGCGCTCGACAAGTACCGCTTCCAGATCAAGCTCGCCGAGCCGCAGCCGCGTTTCGAGTTCCTGCTGGCCGACCCCTCGCGGGCCGGCGCGGTGGCGCGCGAGGTGGCCGAGGCCTACCCTGGCAAGCTGATGGAGCACCCGGTGGGCACCGGCCCGTTTCGGCTGGCCGAATGGCGCCGCGCCTCGAAGATGGTGCTCGAGCGCAACCCCAACTACCGCAGCGTGTTCTACGACGAAGAGGCGCCGAGCGACGACCCCATTGCGCAGGCGGCGCTGGCCCGGCACAAGGGCAAGCGGCTGCCGCTCATCGACCGCGTGGAAATCAGCATCATCGAAGAAAGCCAGCCGCGCTGGCTCGCCTTTTTGAACCGGGAGCACGACCTCATCGAAGAGGTGCCGGCGGAGTTTGCCGACCTGGTGATGCCCAATGCGCAGTTGGCGCCGCACCTGGCCAAGCAGGGCGTGCTCATGGTGCGCTACCCGAGAGCCGACCTGCAGACCACCTACTTCGCCATGGAGCACCCGGTGGTGGGCGGCTACACGCCGGGCAAGGTGGCGCTGCGACGCGCGCTTTCGCTGGCGATGGACATCAAGAAAGAGATCCGCCTGGTGCGCAAGGGCCAGGCCATTCCCGCCCAGGGCCCGATCGGCCCCAACACCTTCGGCTACGACCCGGCCCTGCAAAGCGAAATGGGCCAATACGACCTGGCGCGCGCCAAGGCCTTGCTCGACCTCTACGGCTACACCGACCAAGACGGCGACGGCTGGCGCGACCAGCCCGGCGGCGCGCCGCTGCGGCTCGAATACGCCAGCGAGCCCGACCAGTACAAGCGTGCACTCGCCGAGCAGTGGCAAAAGAACATGACGGCGCTGGGCGTTCGCATCGAGTTCCGCATCGCGCAGTGGCCCGAGAACCTCAAGGCCTCGCGCGCCGGCAAGCTCATGATGTGGATCATGGGCTGGAGCGTCGGCGAGCCCGACGGCGACGGCTTCCTGCAGCTCGGCTACGGGCCCAACAAGGGCCAGGCCAACCACGCCCGCTTCGACCTGCCCGCCTTCAACGCCGTCTACGAGCGGCAGAAAAAACTGCCCGACGGCCCCGAACGCCAGGCTGCCATGGACGAAGCCCAGCGCCTCATGATTGCCTACATGCCCTACAAGGTGCATGTGCACCGCATCTTCACCGACCTTGCGCAGCCGTGGGTGCTGGGCTTTCACCGCAACGTCTTTCTGCGCGAGTTTTGGCAGTACGTCGACGTCGATGCCGCCGCGCAGGCGAGGGCGCGGTGAGCAACTCTGTGCAGGCGCCTTTTGGCGCGACGCGCCCGGCGGCCCGGTCGATCCGTGCCAGCGCCGGTCTCGCACGGCGCTGTTCGCTGGGGGTCGCGGCCTGCATGCTGCTGGCTGTCTTGGCGGCGGGTGCGGCGAATGCGGCGGGAGCGACTGGCACCCAGGGCACGCCGGACACGGCGCCGGCTGCGCCCAAAAAGACCCTGCGCTTTGCCTTCGTCGCCGCCGAAACCGGCTTCGACCCGGCCCGCATCAGCGACCTGTATTCGCGCTACGTGGCCGCGCATGTGTTCGAGGCGCCCTACCGCTACGACTATC
>JANONH010000529.1:0-7110 GCA_031420735.1 Methylibium sp. | reverse complement strand
GCCTCACTAAGCAAACGGACCGCGTCTGTTGGCGCTATCGCATCCAGCTCTGACCCTGATCCTTCGACAGCTCGATGCGCTTCAGGCGCATCCTGTAGAGGGCCTTGCCGTTCGGATCGGTCCACAGGGGCTGCATCAACTCGTGAGCACCGCCGACCTGGGCTCCACTATCCCACGTCTTGCCGCCGTCTTGGGTGGTCCGGAGCTTGTACGGACCGGGCAACATCATCGACAGCTCGGCTGCAAACATCACGCCGCGCTGACGGTCGATGAAGTGCGGTTCGGTCATGTGGACAAAGGATTCCATGCGGGTCCAGGACCGACCATAGTCGAGGGACGTGTAGACCCAGTGCTGGGCCACCATGCCGATCACGAGGCCGTCCGGTGTGGCCTTCAAACCAGAATGGAAAGTGCGGAAGGGGGCCTTGTTGGACTCCCATGCGCCGGTGACGAAGTCGAAACTGTGCAGCGTGCCAGGGCGCGTGTAGACGATCAAGCGGTTATCGGTGACGGCCACGTGGTCACGCAAGAACTTCTTGGACTCCCCGAACTCCTGAGTCATCACGCCCTGCTCGCGTTCGCTCGGCAAGCGGCGCAACTCCTGCCACTCGATGGTGCTCGATGCGGTGAATAACGCCTGATAGACGACCGCTTCGCGGTCACGGTCCACCACCATGAAGATGCGTTTGTCGACTGCCTGCGACAGGTGGATGACGACGTCTTCTGCAGACAGGCGCGGCAGCGGCTGCCAGCTTGCGCCCTGGTCGGTCGACAGGGCCAGAAAGCCTTCCTCGCCGCCAGCCAGCCAGCGCCCGTCGTGCAGCACGACGACGGCCTCGATGGCGTGTGGCGTGTCGACCCAGACCCTGCGGGCGCTCAAGCCGTCGCGGCCGTAGCGGTCGATCACGCCCATGGCGCCGCCCGTCAGCATCGCGCCGTCGGCGACGAAGGTGGGCTTGGTGAGCGCGACGACGCGCGCACGCGCGGCATCGAGCACTTGCTGCGGTGGCTGCGGCACGGTGCCGCTCACCCACGACAACGCCGAGCGGCCCTCGATCGCTTTGGCCAGCGCCGGGAATCGCGCCTGCACCAGCGCCTCGGTGGGAACCGCAATCGGCAACAGCGGGAGGGCAAACGAGAACTTGCGCTCACGGTCGGCGCTGCTGCCGGGCGCAGAAGTGGGTACGAAGACGATCGTGCCAAGGTCGGTGATGCGCCTGGCCTGCACATCGAACTTGCCGGTCAATGACGCCAATGGCACGGTCACCGTGACGGTCGGCACGCCGACGTTGACGGCGCCGCCCGACACACTGACGCTGGGAGCACGCGAACGATCGAAGGCGGTGCCCCACATCTCCTTGGGTTGATAGCGGCCCGCTGGCAGGCGGCCGACGTAGGTCGTCGCCGATGTCTGCCCGAACTGGATCGCCCGCATCGGATACACCTCGCCGGTGGCCTCGGACACGACGCTAAACCGCTTGATCGGCACGTCGCCAAGCTCGACCAGACGCACAGCCACCAAGCCTTCATTCGGTTTGAACTCGGTATCTGCCGAGACGGCGGTCGGCGCCGTGGCACAGCCCGACAGCGCAAGCGCGGCCAAAGCCAACAATGGTGCGGCAAGCGAGTGAAGCAATCGAGGTCGGTGCATGGGGTTTCTGCTGGCTCATTGATGGAACCAAAGAATGTAGGCGGGCCGGCTCATGCTCCTGATCCGCAGCCTGCCGAGCGCCATGACGGAATTCACGTCCCCGCACGGCGCCGCGTCCGTGTCGCTCGACGGCGATGGCACGCCCGCGCGTCATCGGCGCTGTTCCACACGTGTTCAGCGGTGGCGATCGCGCGTGCGAGCCGCTCGACCCGTTCGCCCTCCTGCGGCCTCAGGTCCTCGCCCCGTCGGTGGTAGGTTGCTGACGGGATGACCCGCTGCATCAGGGCGGCGGCGTCGGGCGAGGCGCCGTAGACAGGGCGTGCCACGGCGCCGAGCGATGCCTTCGGCGAAGATTCAAGCGGGCGAGTCGCGGTCCAGAAACAACATGTGGGAAAGGCTTGCATCGACGCTGACGAACTGCCCGACGACGAAGCCCGCAACGCTCGCCGCCGCAGGCTGGGTTTCTAAACAATCTAATAAAGATTAGAATGTCGGCATGAAAGAAAACAAAGACAGACTCTACGAACACGTTGCGCGCATCGGCAAGGCGGTCGCCAGCCCCAAACGGTTGGAGCTGATCGAACTCTTGTGCCAGGGTGAGAAGGCTGTCGAGACGCTTGCCGCGCAGGCCGGCATCGGCGTCAAGCTCGCGAGCGCCCACCTCAAGGAGTTGCGCCTCGCGCGCCTGGTCGATACGCGCAAGGACGGCAAGTACGTCGTCTACCGCTTGGCCGGCACCAGCGTGGCCGATCTGTGGGTCACGTTGCGCACCGAGGCCGAGGAGCGCCTGGTCGAGCTTCAGGTGGCCCTGGCCGCGATCGTCGAGCACAGCGATGAGTTGCAGGGCGTGGACCGCGCTGCCATCTTGAAGCGGGCGAAGTCTGGCGAGGTGATCGTCCTGGACGTGCGGCCGGAAGAAGAATTTGCCGCGGCCCACTTGCCGCATGCAAGGTCGCTGCCCGTCGACGAGCTCAAGAAGCGGCTGGCCGAGCTGCCCAAGGGCGTCCCGGTGGTCGCCTATTGCCGCGGACCGTTTTGCCTGATGGCCAAGGATGCCGTCGAGCTGTTGCGCAAGAAAGGCTTTCAGGCCTTCCACCTGACCGACGGCGTGGCCGAGTGGCGCGCGCGTGGCCTGCCGCTCGAACAAGCCGCTTGAAAAACCAATTCGCCCAACGCACGGCCTGGGCTGACGCGGCCCGGGCGTCCTGACCAAGGAGAACGCCATGTTCTTTCGGCAACGAGCGGCGCAGAACGCCACGCTTTCCTACTTCTTTGGCTGCGCCGGCGTGGCCAAAGCCGTGGCGGTCGACGTGGTCGCCGGTGATGAAGACTGGTTCATCGCCGAGGCTCGAACGAGCGGCGTCGAGATTGCATACATCATCGACACCCACGTGCATGCCGACCACTATTCGGGCGGTCCCGAGCTGGCCCGTCGGGTCGGTGCGCCGTACTGCCTGCACGAGAGCAACGAGGGACGTGTCTTGTTCAACTTTATGCCGCTGTCTGGCGGGCAGCGGCTCGAGCTCGGCAATGTGCTGGTCGACGTGATGCACACGCCGGGGCATACGCAAGACAGCCTCTGCCTGCTCGTGCGCGATCTGCGGCGCGGCAGCGAGCCGTGGTTCGTGCTCACCGGCGACACCCTGTTCGTCGGTGCCGTGGGCCGCCCCGACCTCGCCGGTCGGGAGCGTGAGATGGCCGCCCAGTTGCACGACAGCCTGCAGCACGAGCTGCTGACCTTGCGCGACGATCTCGAGATCTACCCGGGCCACCAGGCCGGCAGCGCCTGTGGCGCCGGCCTCTCGGGCAAGCCGGCCTCGACCATCGGCTTCGAGCGGCGCTTCAACCCGATGCTGTCGATGCCGCGCGACGAGTTCGTGGCTGTGCTGACGGCGGAAATACCGCCCCAGCCGCAAGACATGGCGAGCATCGTCGACGCCAACCTGCGGGGTGTCGCGCCGCAGCCGGCCCTCGCCTGAGAGCGGGCGAGGCCAGCTTCGGCCGACCGCCCCATGCACTTCGGCATTCGCGCCAATCTCGGCCAGGTGCTGCAGCAACTGCTGCAGGTGCTGCTGGTCGGCATGACGATCGGGATGATGCGCAATGTGGTCCCGGCGCTGGCCGAGACGGAGTTCGGCGTGCCGCGCGGCTCGTTCATGTTGCTGGTGGCGTTCGTCGTCGCCTTCGGCTTCGTCAAGGGCGCGATGAACTTCGTCGCCGGTCGGCTGGCCGAGCGCATCGGCCGGCGCCGGGTCTTGCTCGTCGGCTGGCTCGTGGCCTTGCCGATCCCACTGCTCGTCTACTTTGCGCAGTCCTGGAGTTGGGTTGTCTTTGCGACCCTCTTGCTCGGCGTGAACCAGGGCCTCACCTGGTCGATGACGCAGACCGCCAAGCTCGACCTCACACGGGCCGACCAACGGGGCCTGGTCATCGGACTCAACGAGTTTTCGGGCTACGTGGGCGTGGCCATCGCCGGCGTCGTGACGGGCTACGCCGCGTCGCTGTTGGGGCCGCGTGTTGGCCTGCTGTGGTTCGGTGCCGCCGTCATTGGCCTGGCCACGCTGCTGGCGTGGCTTGCCGTGGCCGAGACGCTGCCCTGGGCCCATGCCGAGGCGAAGCGACAGGCTACACCGTCGGCGCTGGCCCTGCGGCCGCGTTACCCGAGCGGCGTGAGCGAGCAGCCGTCCACGCGGGAGCTGTTCGCGTTGATGAGCTGGCGCGACCGCCGCATGGCCGCCTTGTGCCAAGCTGGGCTGGTCGAAAAATTTGTCGATGCATTGGTCTGGGCGTTCTGGCCGATCTACTTGCACCAGCAGGGCGTGAGTCTGCCCGGCGTCGGCTGGATCGTGGGTGTCTATGGCTTCACATGGGGTGGCGCACAGCTCTTCACCGGCAAGCTCTCGGACCGCCTGGGCAGGCATCGGCTCAACTCCTGGGGCATGTGGATTTGCGGCGCCGGCGTCGCCCTCATGCCGATGGGCGTCGGCGCGGCCTGGTGGGGCATGGCGGCCGCCATCGCGGGCCTGGGCATGGCAATGCTCTACCCCAACCTGAGTGCCGCCGTCGCCGACATCGCCCGCCCGCATTGGCGAGCCTCGGCCATCGGCATCTACCGCTTCTGGCGCGACCTCGGCTACGGCATCGGCGGGCTCGGCCTGGGCGCGGCCGCCACCCTGGGCGGCCGGCTCGAAAGCGCCTTTTGGTTTGTCGCCATCGCGATGGTGATTTCCGGCGCAGTGCTCTTTGTCTGGGGCGAGGAAACCCATCCTCGGCTCAACCCGGCCATCTGATCAGGCACGGGGTCAAGGCTCGACGATCGCCGCCCCGCGACGGTGCAAGCGCTTAGTCCCGGCCGGTCAATCGCCCGTGCGCCACCGCCGCCAGAAGCCCAAGCTCGCCGCTTGCCCCTCGCGCGGCATGCGCATCAACAAATACACCGCGGGTACCACGAACATCGACAGCAGCGGCGCCGTGATCATGCCGCCGACCATCGGCGCGGCGATGCGCTGCATCACCTCCGAGCCGGTGCCGCCGCCCACCATGATGGGCACCAGTCCGCCAATGATCACGGCCACCGTCATCGCCTTCGGCCGCACCCGTTGCACGGCGCCTTCGCGAATGGCGCCGAGCAGGTGCTCGCGGCTCGTCTCGCCGCGCGCGAGGCTTGCCGCCCAGGCGTGCTGGAGGTAGAGCAGCATGATCACGCCGAACTCGGCCGCCACGCCGGCCAGGGCGATGAAGCCAATGGCGCCGGCCACGCTCAGGTTGTAGCCGAGCGCATAGAGGAGCCAAAAGCCGCCGACCAGTGCAAAGGGCAGGGTCAGCAAAATCAGCAGCGCCTCGTCGAAGCGCCTGAAGCTGAGGTAGAGCAGCACGAAGATGATCAGCAGCGTGAAGGGCACCACCCGCTTCAACTTCGCGGTGGCGCGCTCGAGAAACTCGAACTGCCCCGACCACGAGACCGAGTAGCCGGGAGCGAGCTTCACTTGCTCGGCCACGGCGCGCTGCATATCTTCTACCGTCGACTTCAGGTCGCGGCCACGGATATCGACGTAGACGAAGCCGGCCAGCCGGGCGTTCTCGCTGCGCAGCATCGGCGGGCCATCGCTGATGCGCACCTCGGCCACGTCGGCCAGGGCGATGCGGGCGCCGCTGGCGGTGAGTATGGGCAAGCGGCGCAGCTTCTCCAGCGAGTCGCGAATCTCGCGCGGATAGCGCACGTTGATCGGGAAGCGCTGCAGCCCCTCGATGGTCTCGCCGACGTTCTCTCCGCCGACCGCCGTGCCGATCACCGACTGCACGTCGGCGATGTTCATGCCGTAGCGGGCTGCGGCGTCGCGGTCGATGCTCACGTCGACATAGCGCCCGCCCGTCAGCCGCTCGGCCAGCGCGCTGCTAACGCCCGGCACGCCCTTGACCACGCGCTCGATCTCGCCGGCGATGCGGTCGATCTCTTTCAAGTCGGTGCCCGCCACCTTGACGCCCACCGGGCTCTTGATGCCGGTGGCCAGCATGTCGATGCGGTTGCGGATCGGTGGCACCCAGATGTTCGAGAGGCCCGGTACTTGGACGATGCGGTCCAGCTCCTCGACCAATCGGTCGCTGGTCATGCCTTGGCGCCACTGGCTTTTGGGCTTGAACTGGATCGTGGTCTCGAACATTTCCATCGGTGCCGGGTCGGTGGCGGACTCGGCACGGCCGGCCTTGCCGTAGACCGTCGCGACTTCGGGCAGGGTCTTGATCAGCCGGTCGGTTTGCTGCAGCAGTTGCGCCGCCTTGCCGACCGAAAGGCCGGGCAGCGCGGTGGGCATGTAGAGCAGGTCGCCCTCGTCGAGCGGCGGCATGAATTCGCCGCCGATCCGCATGATCGGCCAGGCCGTGCTCGCCAGCACCACGAGCGCCAGCACCACGGTCATGCGCGGCCATGCCAGCACGCCGTCGAGCAGCGGCCGGTACACGGCGATCAGCAGCCGGCTGAGGGGATTGCGGCGCTCGCTGCGGATGCGCCCCCGAATCAGGTAGCCCATCAGCACCGGCACCAGGGTCACCGCCAGGCCGGCCGAGGCGGCCATGGCATAGCTCTTCGTAAAGGCCATCGGCGAAAACAAGCGCCCCTCTTGCGCTTCGAGGCTGAACACCGGAATGAAAGACAGCGTGATGATGAGCAGCGAGAAAAACAGCGCCGGGCCGACCTCGGCCGCGGCATCGCCGACCACCCGCCATTGCTCCTCGCCCGCGAGCCGGCGGCCGGGGTGAGCGTGGTGCCAGTGCTCGATGTGCTTGTGCGCGTTCTCGATCATCACCACCGCCGCATCGACCATGGCGCCGATGGCGATGGCGATGCCGCCGAGCGACATGATGTTGGCGTTGACACCCTGGTAATGCATGACGATAAAGCTCACCAGAATGCCCAGCGGCAACGAGACGATGGCCACGAACGCCGAGCGCAGGTGGAACAG
>JANONH010000528.1:0-8377 GCA_031420735.1 Methylibium sp. | reverse complement strand
GCAGCAGCAGGCGGTCGTCTCGGAGTTCGATGGCGATGCTCACTTCGGTGGCGTGGGCGTGCGCGATGACGTTGCTGACCAGTTCTCGCAAGACGCGGGTGAGTGCCGACCACTGCACCACGCTCAGGTCGACTTCGCTCTCCAGGCTCACCCGCCAGGCGAGCGAGGCGTTGGCCAACTCCAGGCGCTGCTGCAGGTCTGCTTTCCATTCGCCGGCTGCATGCGAGAGCGGGTGGTTGTGGGCCGCCAGACCGCGCGTGAGGGTCTTGAGGTCTTGCAGGGTGTGGCGGATGTAGTCCTCGTGTTCGGGGCTTTGCGCCTGGTACATGAGCGTGAGCAAGCGTGCGCCGATGTCGTCGTGCAGGTCCTGCGCGAGGCGCGAGCGTTCCTCGCTGCGGCCGCGCTCGACTGCTTGGTCGAACATGATCGCGCGGCGCAGCTGCTCGACGACGCGGTTGGCCAGCCGCGCGTCGTCATCGGTGAAGAGTTGCCGACCGCGCTGCGCGAAGCGCAGCACCAGGGTCTGCGGCGTGCGCCCTGGGGCGCCGCTGAGGTCGGGCACCGGCACCGTGAGGGTCGAGCCGTCGGCGCTGGTTCGGGCCAGCCTGGCGCCACCTTGCGCCAAGGCGGATTCGAGCGGCTCGAACACTTCTTGCAGCAAGCCGAGCAGGGACGAGGCTGCGCGCTGCGGCTGCGCTTCGACCTCGCGTGCCATGCGGTAGAGCCGCTCGAACAAGCGCTCCATGGTCACCAGGTGCGAGCCGCGCAAATGGTTGAGCACCCACTGGCGTGCGCCGGCGTAGAGCCCCAGCGAGAGAAACACCGACAGCGTGATCGAGGTGAGTTGCCCAAACGAGAACGCCGCCACGAACAACAGGTCGAGCGAGGTTGCAACCGTGCTGATGCCCGCGAGCAGCGAGAACTCGCGCAGAACGTGCTGCGACTTGGCGAGAAATGGCATCAGCAGCACCAGCCACGCCACGAACACCACCCAGGTTATTGGGCCGGTGGTGGCGATGCTCAGGTGCAGGCCGGGCTGGCCTTCGGTGGCGGCGATGGCCACGCTGAGCAGCACCCAACTGCCCACCGTCACCATGCCGAAGCGGCGCATCACCCTGGCGTAAGGGTTCGGCTCGATCCGGTAGGACCAGCCCAGCAACGCGAGGGCCACCAAGCCCAGCAGGGCGATGCTGGCCTGCGTCCACCACCACGCGTGCCCGGTCGAGCCGTTCCAGGCGAGCACGAACAAGGTGCCGACCGACACCCACGCGGCCAGGGCGATGACCGCTGCGTGAGGCAAGCGGCGCGGGTGCACACAGGCGGCGCTCACCATCGCCGCTGCCGTGGCCAGGTCGAAGGCGGTTCGTGCCCGCCACTCGAGCAGGGCGTAGCCGGGCGGCATGGCCAAGTCGAGTGCGGTGGTCGCAGCGATGAAGAGCAGGCTGCCGCTCTGGCACAGCGCCATCGCCGCATACAGGGCATTGGCGAGGGTCGGTCGCACCATCACCACCACCAGCCCCACCAGATAGAGCACCAGCGCCAGGGCACTCAGCAGCCAGTAGGGCAGCCCCAGATGCAGGCTGCCTCGCGCCTTGGGTGCCAGGTCGGCGCTGCTGCCGTCGGAAAAATGCAGTCGCACCGTGGGCTGCGCCAGCACGGCGTGCAGTTGCGCGTGCAGATCGCGGTGCCGCGCGCGCTCGGTATCGCCGAGCATCCAGCGCGGCGAGCGCTGCAGCAGGAGCGCATCGAGCACGGCGACGCGCCCGTCCTCGCCGACCGCGCCGAGCGGCGCCCGGCCAATGAGAGGCGCCAGCGCCGGGTCGTCGCTGGCGGCGAGTTCGAGTTGGCCTTGGGCATTGGCGCGCCACTGGGCGTCGAACCACGGCTCGGCGGCGAGGCTGCGCGTGATCATGAACAAGGCCACGCAGCCGGCCAGGGCCAGCGCGACCAGCGCTCGCAGGCGCCAACCGATCCCGCGCGAGCCGCGCAGTTGCGAGGGCGGCCAGGAGTAGAGCGCCTTCGTGTCGAAGCCCGAGTCGAGTTCTTCCGCAGCTGCTGCGAGGCACTCGACGCCGCGGCGCTCGACCGACACGGCGGGCGGCGCCGTCATGGGCGCGGCGGGTACAGCGGCGCCTTCACACCAGGCCTTGCTTGCTCGCCAGCACGGCGGCCTCGGCGCGGCTCGAGACGTTGAGTTTGCGGTAGATGGCCTTGATGTGGTCGTTGGCGGTAAACCACTTGATGCCCATGAGTCCGGCGATCTCCTTGATGGTGAAGCCTTTGCTCAGGTAGGTGAGCACCTCGGTCTGGCGCGGTGTGAGGCGTTCGTGGTCCGGCTCGGCGAAGACCGGTGCGGACACCGGGCGCGCGGTCTGAAAATCGCCGGGCATGATGGCGCCGTCGAGCGGCATCGAGCCCGAGTCGGTGCGCCGAAAGTGCAGCACCACGCGCCTGGCGATCGCCGGCGAGAGCGGCGGCTGGCCGCGCACGATTTTCTGCAGCTCTTCGACCAGCACCTCGAAACGGTCTTCCTTGAGCAGGTAACCGTCGGCGCCGCACTGGAGGGCGGGGAAGAGGTGGTCGTCGTCGGAGTAGAGCGTCGTGACGATGCGGGTGGCGGCATAGCTGCGCAGTTCGCGCAACAGGTCCAGGCCGTTGCCGTCGGGCAGTTCCAGGTCGACGAGCACCAGCTTGAAGGGCTCCACATCGGGCGCCCTGGCGTGCTGGCCGATGCCAAGCTGGCGGCGTGCGCTGTCGAGGTCGCCGGCCTCGGCGATGCCCGTCACGTCGGAGAAGCTCTCGCGCACCACGCGCGAGAGAAAATTGCGTGCGACGGGGTTGTCCTCGACGATCAGCACCTTGACGGCCATCGAGTTCTCCTTAACCGTGTTCAGCGGGCCGGCCGCGACTTGCGGCTGCGGCGATCGCGATCCAAAGCTTGTCTGCCCGGACTTCCCGGGCCAAGGCGGCTAAGGCCAGGAGCGGCAACTTGCAAAGCGTTCGGCGCACAGTGGCAGGCTCGCTGTAGGGAGAAGGGTGCCTCGAATTTAGCATTGCACGCGGCGCTTCTTCAGCTGCAGTCGCGGGCAGCGCAGGGCGTTTTTAGTCGTTGCGCAGCACCAGCTTGCCGCGCACCTGCCTTGCGGCCATCAACTCGAACGCCCGCGGCAAGTCGCTCAGCGCCAGGCGCTGCTCGATGACCGGCTTGATCTTGCCTTCTGCGTACCAGAGCGCGAGTTCGGCCATGGCGCGCGCATGGCGCTCGGGCTCGCGGCGCACGAATTCGCCCCAGAACACGCCCACCAGCGAGGCCCCCTTGAGCAGGGCCAGGTTAAGCGGCAGCGCGGGGATCGTGCCCCCTGCGAAGCCGATGACGAGGTAGCGCCCGCGCCAGGCGATCGAGCGAAACACCGTCTCGGCCAGCTCGCCGCCGACCGGGTCGTAGACGACATCGGGTCCGCGCCCGTCGGTGGCGGCGCGGATCGACTCACGCAGCTCGGCGCTGGAGCGATCGGCGTAGTTCACGGTCGCGTCGGCGCCCAGTTCGCGGCAGAGCGCGCATTTCGCGTCGCTTGAAGCGGCCGCCACCACGCGGGCGCCCGCGGCCTTGGCGACCTGGATCGCTGCCGTGCCCACGCCCCCGGCGGCGCCCAGCACCAGCACGGTATCGCCCCGCGCGAGGCCGGCCCGGTCGAGCAGCGCGTGGTGCGTGGTGCCGTAGGTGCAGATGAAAGCTGCCGCGTCGTCGAAGGCGAACCCGGCCGCAAGCGGCATCACCAGTTTGGCGTCGACGCACACGTGCGTGGCAAAGCCGCCGAGGCCGCCGAAAGAAGCCACCGCCATGCCGGGCGAGAAGCCGCTCACCCCCTCGCCGAGCGCGTCGATCGTGCCGGAAAACTCGACGCCGGGAATGAAGGGCAGCGGCGGCTTGACCTGGTACTTGTTCTGCACCATGAGCAGGTCGGGAAAGTTGAGGCTGGCCGCGCGCACGGCGACCCGCACTTCGCCGGCGCGGGGCTCGGGCGTGGGCAGTTCGGTCCAGCGCAAGGCATGGGCTCCGATCGGGTTGTCGCATAGCCAGGCGTGCATGTCGGTCCTTCGAGGTCGAGGTCGCTGCGATGATAGTCAGCGCGTAAAGCGTGCTCGACTCCGCGATCGGCGCAGGCACCCGTCTCTACAATCGCGGCATGCGTATTCTTGTTGCGAACGACGACGGCTATCTGGCGCCCGGCCTTCAAGCGCTGGTCGAGGCTTGCCATGGGCTGGCCGACATCGACGTGGTGGCGCCCGCGCAGAACTCGAGCGGCACCTCCAACGCGCTCACCTTGCAGCGCCCGCTCACCGTCTGGACGGCCGCCAACGGCTACCGCGTGATCGACGGCACGCCTTCGGATTGCGTGCACATGGCGCTCACCGGCTTGTTGGCGGTGCGCCCCGACCTCGTGGTCTCGGGCATCAACAACGGCGCCAACATGGGCGACGACACCCTCTATTCCGGCACGGTCGCTGCGGCGATGGAGGGCTATTTGTTCGGCATTCCGTCGATCGCGTTCTCGCTCGCCAAACAAGGCTGGCAGCACCTGGACACCGCCGCGCGGGTGGCGCGCGCGCTGATCGAGCAGGTGCTGCGCGAGCCGCCGCTGGCGGCGCCCTGGCTTCTTAACGTGAACATACCCGCACGGCCCTTCGGCACGCTCGCGGGGCAGCGCACCACGCGCCTCGGGCGTCGCCACGCGAGCGAAGGCATGATCCGCCAGAACAACCCGCGCGGCGAACCCATCTACTGGATCGGTGCGGCCGGCGACGCGCGTGAAGCCGGCGAGGGCACCGACTTCCACGCCGTGGAGCAGGGCTGCGTTTCGGTGACGCCGCTGCAGGTCGACCTCACCGACCACGCCTCGCTCGCTTCGTGGTCGGGCTGGTTGTCCAAGCCGCGTGGCGCATGAAGACCCGGGGGTTGCCATGAGCGAGCGCGCGGCGGGTTCGCCCAAGTTTCCGCTGCGACTGGACCGCCTGCACCGTGCGCCGGTTGCAGCGCCGCAGTCGCCGCCGCGCGTGCCGCGCCCGCGGCAAGAGGCCTTGAGGTCGGGCGCGCACGCCGCCCCGCCCACGGGGCTGGGCCTGGACTCGCAGGGTGTGCGCGAGCGGCTCGTCGAGCGCCTGCGTAAAGAGGGTCTGAGCGACCCGCGCGTGCTCGCCGCGTTGCGTGCGGTGCCGCGCCACCTTTTCGTCGACAGCGCACTGGCCAACCAGGCGTATGAAGACACGAGCCTGCCGATCGGCCTGGGACAGACCATCTCCAAGCCGTCGGTGGTGGCGCGCATGGTCGAGCTCATGCTTGCGCCGCATGCGGCGGGGTCGCGGCTCAAGTTGCTCGAAATCGGCAGTGGCTGCGGCTACCAGGCGGCGGTGCTCGCGCAGTTGTCGCGCCAAGTGGTGTCGGTGGAGCGCTTGAAGCCGCTGCACGACAAGGCGCGCCACAACCTGGCCAACCTGCGGCTGGACAACCTGCGCCTGGTCTACGGCGACGGTCGCATTGGCCATGCCCCGAACGCGCCCTACGACGGCATCATCGCAGCAGCCGGCGGCGACGACATTCCCGCGGCTTGGATCGAGCAGCTTGCCCTTGGCGGGCGGCTCGTCGCCCCCCTGCGCGACGGCGCCAACGGCGCCCAGGTGCTGATCTCGATCGACCGCCTTGCCGACGGCAGCGTGCGGCACATGCGCCACGAAGCCGTGCGTTTCGTTCCCCTTGAATTCGGCGTCGATTGAGCGCCCAGCCTTCATGCGTTCCGTGGCATTCATGAGTTTTCGAGTTCGTCGCAGCGGCGCGCCGCGCTGGTTGCTGGCAACGATCGGCGTGCTGATGTTTTCAGCCTGCACGCCGACCATTCGGCGCGCACCGCCGGTCGAAGACCGCAGCGTGCGCAGCCCCGCTGCCTCGGCAGCGGCCGCCGCGCAGCCCGTCGAGAGCGCGCCGCTTGCCGACGCCGCAAAGGTGCTGCCGGGCGCAGAAAACGCCGGCAAGCCCGGCTACTACAGCGTCAAGCCCGGCGACACCATGATCCGCATCGGCCTCGAGGCGGGCCAGAGCTGGCGCGACATCGCGCGCTGGAACGGCATGGACAACCCCAACCTCATCGAAGTCGGTCAAGTCCTGCGCGTGCTGCCCCCGGGCGTCGACCCCGCCGTGGCGGCGAGCAAGGGCGTGAGCAGCGCCAAGGTCGAAGCGCGCGCACTCGAGGGCCGCTCGGGCCAGGCGGCGAGCGCGCCGCCGCCTCCGGCGCTTGCAATACCGCCTGCGCCACCGGCCGGCGGTGCGACTGCGGCCGTGGTGGCTACCGGAGCGGTGCCGCCGGGTGTCGCTGCGGCCGCGCCTACTGCGCCGCCGGCCGCATCGGCCACGCCCCCGGCCACGGCGACAGCGCCGCCGGCCGCAGCGGCAGCGCTGCCCAAGGGCGAGGACGAGCCGGCGTGGGTTTGGCCGGCTTCCGGGCCGGTGCTGGCCGCCTTCGATGACGCGCGCCAAAAGGGCCTGGCCATCGGCGGCAAGTCCGGCGACGCGGTGCTTGCCGCCGCCGACGGCCGCGTGGTGTACGCTGGCTCGGGCCTGCGCGGCTATGGCAACCTCTTGATCGTCAAGCACAACGCCACTTACCTCAGCGCCTACGCGCACAACCAGACGCTCCTGGTCAAGGAAGACCAGTCGGTGCGGCGCGGCCAAAAGATCGCCGAGATGGGCGCGACCGACGCGGAGCGCGTGCAACTGCACTTCGAAATCAGGCGTCTGGGCAAGCCTGTCGATCCAGCGCGATTGCTGCCACCTCGCTAAGGCGTTAACCTGTGGCCATGAACGGCAACAAGCGCAACTCGCGCAACGGGCAAGTGCCGAATGCCCGCTCGCCCCTGCCAGCCTCGAACGGCCCCTTGCACCGCGACGCCGCGGCGGGCGAAGAGCGCGACCTGGAGCCGCCCGATGCGGCCGACTTTTTCGCCGACGCGATCGCCGCGGACCTGGCCAACGATGCCGCGCCGCTGTCTTCGGGTGAAGGGGAGATCGGCAACACGCTGCAAGCTTATTTGCGCGAAATCCGCCGCGCGCCGCTGCTCACGCCGCAGGAGGAATTCGACACCGCGACGCGCGCGCGCGCGGGCGATTTCGAGGCGCGCCAATGCATGATCGAGCGCAACCTGCGGCTGGTTGTGAGCATCGCCAAACACTACATCGGCCGGGGCTTGCCCATGGCCGACCTCATCGAAGAAGGCAACCTTGGCCTCATGCACGCGATCGGCAAGTTCGAGCCGGAGCGCGGGTTTCGCTTTTCCACCTACGCATCGTGGTGGATTCGACAGAATATCGAGCGCGGCGTGATGCACCAGGCGCGGCTGGTGCGGCTGCCAGTGCACGTGGTGCGCGAACTGAACCAGGTACTCAAAGCGCGCCGCGCACTCGAGGCTGAAGCGGCCTGCGGCGCGAGCGGTCGCGCCGTGCGGGTCGAAGAGATCGCTGCGGCGCTCGGGCGCCCGGTGCACGAAGTCGCGCAGTTGCTGCGCCTGGCCGAACAACCGACCTCGCTCGACGCGCCGCTCGAGCGGCATGCGGGCGGTGCAAGCGGGGCGGTGGGCGGTGCCGAAACCTTGATCGACATGGTGGCCGACGACCAAAGTACCGACCCGATGGGCCTCACGCTGCACCACGAACTCGACTCCTTGCTCCAGCACGGCCTTGAAGACCTAAGCGAGCGCGAGCGCGAAGTGCTCGCGGGCCGCTACGGCCTGAGCGACCGCGAGCCGGAAACCCTCGAGGTGCTGGCCGAGCGCCTGGGCCTCACCCGCGAGCGGATCCGCCAGATCCAGCAAGAGGCGCTGCTCAAGCTCAAGCGCCGCATGGCCCGTCAAGGCGTCGACCGCAGCGCGGTGTTTTAGGGTGCTGTTGCGTGGAGCACGCCGGCCCATGACGACCCGCAGCGCCCGCCTGCGCCACCCAAGCCGGCGGCCGACCCCGCTACGATGCGAAAGCTAGGCATGGCCGGGCCGGTTCTCGTCTTCGACATCGAAACCATCCCCGACCTGGCCGGGTTGCGGCAATTGCGTTCGACACCGGCTGAGTGCGAGGACGCGCTCTTGTGGGCCGAGGTCCAGGCCGAGCGTGCCGCCCAAGGCAAGAGCGATTTCATGCCGCACCACCTGCAGCGCGTGCTCGTCGTCTCCTGCGTGTTCCGCAGTGCCGAGGGCCTGCGCGTGCACAGCTTCGTCGACCGGCAAGCGCAAGGCGAGAGCCAGGAAGGCCGCGTTATCCAGAGCTTTTTCAGTGCGGTCGAGAAGCACGCGCCGCAGCTCGTGAGCTGGAACGGCGGCGGCTTCGACTTGCCGGTGC
>JANONH010000527.1:0-2342 GCA_031420735.1 Methylibium sp. | reverse complement strand
CGCCGCCGGCGTCGAGCATGGTGGCCAGCAGCGGGTCTTCGCTGAACGCCGCCTTGTGCATGCGCAGCGCCTCTTCGGCCACCTCGAACACGCCGATGCCACCCACCTGCGTGGCGGTGCCGCGGAAGTACTGGTCGACGAAGCCTTTGTCCAGGCCGATCGCCTCGAACAACTGCGCGCCGCAATACGACATATAGGTCGACACGCCCATCTTGGACATGATTTTGGAGAGCCCCTTGCCGATCGCCTTGACGTAGTTGTAGATGGCTTTCTCGGCCGACAGCTCACCCGGCAACTCGGCGTGCATTGCCGCCAGGGTTTCCATCGCAAGGTAAGGATGCACCGCCTCGGCGCCATAGCCCGCCAGCACGCCGAAGTGATGCACCTCGCGCGCGGAGCCGGTCTCGACCACCAGGCCGGCGGTCGTGCGCAGCCCCGCTCGCACCAGGTGCTGGTGGATGGCCGAAAGCGCCAGCAGCGCCGGGATCGCGATGTGCGCGCGGTCCATGCGGCGGTCGGTGATGATGAGGATGTTGTGGCCCGACTGGATCGCGTCGACCGCCTCGGCGCACAGCGAGGCCAGCTTGGCTTCGACGCCCTCGTCGCCCCAGGCGAGCGGGTAGACGATGTCGATCTCGTGCGGCTTGAACTTGCCGTTGGTGGGCTTTTCGATGGCGCGCAGGCGCGCCATGTCGGCGAAGTCCAGCACCGGCTGCGCCACTTCCAGGCGCATCGGCGGGTTGACGGCGTTGATGTCGAGCAGGTTGGGCTTGGGGCCGATGAAGCTGTTGAGCGACATCACGATGGCCTCGCGGATCGGGTCGATCGGCGGGTTGGTGACCTGTGCGAACAGTTGCTTGAAGTAGTTGTAGAGCGGCTTGTTCTTGTCCGACAGCACCGCCAGCGGCGAGTCGTTGCCCATCGAGCCGATGCCTTCTTCGCCGGCCGCCGCCATCGGGCTCATGAGGAACTTGATGTCTTCTTGCGTGTAGCCAAACGCCTGCTGACGGTCGAGCAGGGTTTCGGTAAACGCTAAAGCTTGCACCGGCGCGACGACGTTTTCGAGCTTGATGCGCACGTTCTCGATCCACTGCCGGTAAGGCTTGGCCGAGGCGTACTGGTTCTTGAGCTCTTCGTCGTCGACGATGCGGCCTTGCTCGAGGTCGATGAGGAACATGCGGCCCGGCTGCAGGCGCCACTTCTTGACGATGCGGTTCTCTGGGATCGGCAGCACACCCGATTCGGAAGCCATGACCACGAGGTCGTCGTCGGTGACGATGTAGCGCGCCGGGCGCAGGCCGTTGCGGTCGAGCGTGGCACCGATCTGCTTGCCATCGGTGAACACCATGGCGGCCGGCCCGTCCCAGGGCTCGAGCATGGCGGCGTGGTACTCGTAGAAGGCGCGCCGGCGCTCGTCCATCGTCGTGTGCTGCTCCCAGGCTTCGGGGATCATCATCATCGCGGCGTGAGCGAGCGGGTAGCCGCTCATGGTGAGCAGCTCAAGCGCATTGTCGAAGGTGGCGGTGTCGGACTGGCCTTCGAAGCTGATCGGGTAGAGCTTGGCGAGGACGTCGCCGAGCACCGGCGACTTCATGACGCCTTCGCGCGCGCTCATCCAGTTGAAGTTGCCCTTGACGGTGTTGATCTCGCCGTTGTGCGCGACCATCCGGTAGGGGTGGGCCAGCGGCCACTCCGGGAAGGTGTTGGTCGAGAAGCGCTGGTGCACCAGAGCGAGGGCGGACACGAGCCGTTCGTCGGCCAGGTCCTTGTAGTAGGTGCCCACCTGGGTGGCGAGCAGCAGGCCCTTGTAGATCACGGTGCGGCAGCTCATGCTGGGCACGTAATACTCGTGGCTGTGGGTGAGCTGCAGCGCCTGGATGGCGCTCGAGGCCGTCTTGCGGATCACGTAGAGCTTGCGCTCGAGCGCGTCGGGGACGATCACGTCCATGCCGCGGCCGATGAAGATCTGGCGGATCACGGGCTCCTTGCCGCGCACCGTGGGCGACATCGGCATGTCGCGGTCGACCGGCACGTCGCGCCAGCCAATCAGCCGCTGGCCTTCGAGGCGCACGGCGCGCTCGAGGGCCTGCTCGCAAGCGAGCCGGGAACCGTGCTCCTTGGGCAGAAAGATCATGCCCACGCCGTATTCGCCGGGCGGCGGCAACTCGATGCCTTGCAAGGCCATCTCGGCGCGGTAGAACTCGTCGGGAATCTGGATCAGGATGCCCGCGCCGTCGCCCATGAGCTTGTCGGCGCCAACCGCGCCGCGGTGGTCGAGGTTCTCGAGGATCTTGAGGCCCTGGCTCACGATGTCGTGGCTCTTGCGGCCCTTGATGTGCGCA
>JANONH010000526.1:0-4589 GCA_031420735.1 Methylibium sp. | reverse complement strand
CGCTGTCGCTCACCACGCGCAGGCGGTCGGCCGCCGGGTTGAAGTCGACGCCGAAGTTGCTGCCTGCCAGCGCGGTAAACGGGTTGTCGTCGCCGGCAGCCGCTTTGAGCGCGAGCTTGAGTGTGGCCACACCGGTGCTCGGCTCGAGGGTGTAAATGTTGCCAAGGCGGCCCACGCCGTAGAGCAAGCCGTCAAGCAGGCAGTGCAACAAGATGCAAACATAGGGGCCTGCGAGAGGCCGGCGAGCGAGCGCCGATGGCGGACGCCACACGACACACGCCAGGCGCCAAGCGCTGCGAACTGCGAACCGAGCCCGCGCCAGGCGCTTGCGCCGCTGGCTAACGCAAGCTGCGACGCCGGCTCAAAGCTCCTCGTAGAGCGGCAAGGTCAGGAATTCCGCGAAGGCGTCCTGCGTGCTCATCTGCTCGAAGATTTCGGCCGCGCGGTCGATGGTGGTGCCCTGGTAGCCGGCGTCCTTGATGCCCGCCAACTCCTCGGCCACCATGGCGCGCACCATCTCGGCGGTGATCTTGCGGCCGTCGTCGAGCACGCCCTTGTGGCTGCGGATCCACTGCCAGACCTGCGACCGAGAAATCTCCGCCGTGGCGGCGTCTTCCATGAGGTTGTAGATCGGCACACAGCCGTTGCCCGCCAGCCAGGAGCCCAGGTAGTAGATGCCCACATTGATGTTCATGCGCAGGCCCGCCTCGGTGATCGGTGTCTCCGGTTGAAACTCCATGAGGTGCGCGGCCGTGACGTGGACATACGGCTTCTTGCGCTCGATCTGGTTGGGCCGCTCGCCGAGCACGTCGACGAACTCGCGCATCGCCGCCTCCACCAAGCCGGGGTGCGCGACCCAGCCGCCGTCGTAGCCGTCCATGGCGTCGCGGCGCTTGTCCTTGATGATGCCTTCCATCGCCACGGCATTTTTCTCTGGGTCGTTCTTGATCGGGATGAGCGCGCTCATGCCGCCAATTGCCGGTGCACTGCGGTGGTGGCAGGTCTTGAGCAGCAGCAAGGCGTAGGCGCGCATGAAGGGCGCCTTCATGGTGACCTTGACGCGGTCGGCCAGGCAGAAGTCGCGGTCGCTCTTGAACTTCTTGATGCACGAGAAGATGTAGTCCCAGCGCCCGGCGTTGAGGCCGGCCGAGTGCTCGCGCAGCTCGTAGAGGATCTCGTCCATCTCGAAGGCGGCAAGCACGGTCTCGATCAGCACCGTGGCCTTGATGGTGCCCTGCGGCAGACCCAGCTCTTTTTGCGTCAGCACGAACACGTCGTTCCACAAGCGCGCCTCGAGGTGGCTTTCCAGCTTGGGCAGGTAGAAGTAAGGGCCGGCGCCGCGCTCGAGCTGCTCGCGCGCGTTATGGAAAGTGAACAGCGCGAAGTCGAACAGGCCGCCGTGCACGCGCTGGCCGTCCACCAACACGTGCTTTTCTTCCAGGTGCCAGCCGCGCGGGCGAACCTGCAGCGTGGCGATCTTGTCGTTGAGCTTATAGGTCTTGCCGGCCTGGCCGACGGTGAGCGTGCGACGGATGGCCTTGAAGAGGTTGACCTGGCCCTGGATCTGGTTGGCCCAGACCGGCGAGTTGCTGTCCTCGAAGTCGGACATGTAGCTGTCGGCCCCCGAATTGAAGGCGTTGATCACCATCTTGGCCTCGACCGGGCCGGTGATCTCCACGCGGCGGCACTGCAGCGCCGCGGGCAGGGGCGCGATGCGCCAGTCGCCCTCGCGGATGTGGCGGGTCTCGCTCAGGAAGTCGGGCCGCTCGCCAGCGTCCAGGCGCTTGGCGCGTGCCGCACGCGCGGCCAGCAACTCGCGGCGCCGCGGGTCGAAGGCGCGGTGAAGCTTGGCCACGAGCTCGAGCGCGTCCGGCGTCAAAATGGTTTCGAAGCCCGGCAGGATGGGCGCGTTGATTTGCACGCCCTGGGGCAGCTTGATTTGGGTCATGGGATTTCTTTCTTCGAAACAACTTCAATCTTGCTTCAAGACGGGGGGAAAAAGCGCAGCACGTCGCCAAGGCCCGTGCCGGTGAGGGTGGGCTCTGTGTCCAGCGCTTCCAACGGCAGCTTGGCACGGTCGACCCACAGCGTGGTGTAGCCAAACCAGGTGGCGCCGATGGCGTCCCAGCCGTTGCTCGAGACGAACAGGATCTGCCGCGCCGGCAGGCCGAGCGCGGCGGTGCCGAGCGCGTAGGCGGCCGGGTCGGTCTTGAAGCGCTGCGCCGGCTCGACGCTGAGCACGTGGTCGAGCAGGCCGTCGAGGCCGGCGCTGCGCACGGCCACGGCGAGCATCTCGGGGTCGCCGTTGCTGAGGATGCCGGTCGCGACGCCACGCGCCTTGAGCGCCTGCAGCACGCCCTTGCTCTCCGCAAAAGCGCTCAGGTGGCGGTACTGCTCGAGCAATGCGGCCTCGTGCTCGGGGCTCAGCTCGAGCGCCAGCCGCGCGCTAGCAAAGCGCAGGCCCGCGCGCGTGAGTTCCCAGAACGGGCGCCAGCGTTGGCTCATCGACGTGAGCCGCGTGTAATCGATCTGCTTGTCGCGCCACAGCAGCGCCAGCGCCTGGCCCTGGCCGGGAAACAGCCGCTCGGCAAGCGCCGCGACGCTGTAGACGTCGAACAGCGTGCCGTAGGCGTCGAACAAGACGGCGCGCACGCTCGGCAGGACGGCAGCGGGTTTCATATTGCAAGCAGCCTCATCGTCGCTACTGTAGATCGGCTCGCGACGAGGATGGCTGGACGACGGCGGCGCGGCGCCGAATGCGCCCTGCGCGGTGCTTGCGCAGCGCAAGCACCGCGGCCGCGCCTGCGACCGCGGCTGCAGCTGCGCCGAGGCCGCGCAGCGGGCCCGGCGAGCTAGGCCGCGTGCTTCAGGCCTTGGCGCTGAGGCAGGTCTTCATGAAGACCTTGCGCTCGTCGCCTGTTTTGCCCTTGGCGTTGGCATTGCAGGTTTTCATCTTGTTCTGCTGGCTGGTTTGCTTAGCGCTCGGGGCTTTGTCGGTTGGTGCCGCCGGTGCCGCGGCCACGGCCGGCGTTGCGGCTGTCGCGGGCGTTGCGGGCGTTGCGGCTGCTGGCTTGTCGGCAGCGTTCGCGGCGAGCATGGCGCAGCACATGGCCACGGCGGTGATTAGATGTTTCATTGAGAGAGATCCTTGCTGTTCGGGGGAGATCGGCGAGATTGCCGAAACCTCTGGAGCGCGGCCCCCGCCGCGCGACAGGCTGTAGAACGCCCTGGGTGCAGCGGCGTTGACCGGCTGCAGGCTTGCCGTCAGCCAGGCGCCGAAGGGGGCCGCGCTGCGGGTCGCAATGCTGGGCTCAAAGAATGCGGCGCGGATGCGCCAGCGCTTCGTGCGCCACATGCAGGCGTCGCACCAGCACGCGGATGAAGGATTCGTCGAACAAGTGCCGGCAACCCGGGCTCAGCCGCGCCATCGATTCGGGCGTGAAGGCCACGGTGGTGGCGGGCTCCACCACCACCACGTCGGTGCTGTGACGGCGCAGTTCCGGGTTGGGCGCGAGGTAGGCCATCTCGCCCACCGAGGTGCCGGCGCCCAGGTGCGCGACGCGCTGGCCGTCGCGGTGCACGTCGATGGCGCCGGCGGCGATGATGTGAAAGGTGTTGCCGTTTTCACCGCGCCGGTAGATGCGGTGGCCGACCGCGTGGCGCTGCCAGTTCGCGCGGTGCACCACTTCCCAGAGTTCCACGTCGCCGAACTGGCTGAAGAACTCCAGCGCGCGCAGCAGGGTAAAGCGCTCGGAGTCCAGCACCGCCTGTGCCTGGCCGCCGCGCGGAACCTGGCGGTTGGCCACCAGGGCGGACAGCGCCTGCGCGAAAGCGTCCCAGTCGGTGGGTCTCGCAGCGGGCGACTTCTCCAGGGCGCTTTGAATGACGGCGTCGAGCGCCGCGCTGACGCCGCCGCGCAAGGCCCCCAGTGGCGTGGGGCGGGCGGAATAGATCTGGCTCATGAGCCCCGATTGCGAGTCGGCCTCGAACGGCGGACGCCCGGCGATGAGGTGGTAGAGCCCGGCGCCGAGCGAGTAGATGTCGGCGCGCGCATCGAGCGCGCCGCCGTCGAGTTGTTCGGGCGACATATAGGCCAGCGAGCCAACGCGAAACACCTGGGTGGTGTCGGCTCGCAGGTTGAGCACGCTGCCAAAGTCGCTCACCTTCACGTCGATGATCTCGTCGCCGGACATCACGGCCAGCAGATTGGCGGGCTTCACGTCGCGGTGGATCAGGCCCTGGCGCGAAACATAGCCCAGCGCCATGGCGCACTTGAAGCCCAGCTCCACGACCTGCTCGAGCGCCAGCAGATGGTCGGCGCGACAGTAGGGGCGCAGCGTGGTTCCCGCGACGTACTCCATCACCACGTAGGACTCGTTGGGGTCGGCCACGGCGTCGAAGATCTGCACCACGTTCGGGTGCTGCAAGCGGCCCACGAGGGCCGCTTCGGCGGCGAAGAAGCGGCCGTGCAGGGCGCCTTCGGCGATGTCGGCCAAGGCGCTGGTTCGCACGCGCTTGACCGCGACATCGCGGTCGCCGAAGTCGTCGCGACAGAGAAAGACCTCGCTGGTGGCGCCCTCGCCGAGCTT
>JANONH010000525.1:0-2732 GCA_031420735.1 Methylibium sp. | reverse complement strand
AGCCGCTGGCCGGTGGCGACCGTGCACGCGGCGCATGCCCACGCGGCGCAGGCTCTCGCCGCGCCGGTCGATCCGCCAGGCCAGGCTACCGATGCTGAAGATCCGTTCTCCGCGGCTCGGGCTGCGCTTGCCGCCGGCCGTGCCGAAGCGGTGATCGTGGCGCGCAGCGGCTGGCGAGCCGTGGTGCACCACGCCGATGCGGGCGAAATCGCCTGGATGCTGTCACTGCAACGCGGTGAGAGCCTGGCGCTCGCGCTCGCCGCAGCCGGCGACACCTTCGATTTCAGCGCCTGGCTCGTGCGCGCGCTTCGGCATGGCTGGCTGTGGCGCGCCGAACCCACCGATCCCACCCAGCAAAAGGAGTGAGCATGAGCTCGAATCGATCCACATGGCGCGGCGCTGCCGTCTCTGCCTGCCGCACCGCCACACGCGCCCTCGAGGCCCTGCAACCCACCGCATTGCTGGCCGCGCGCATCTACGTCGGCCAAGCGTTTTTCATGTCGGGCCTGACGAAGATCGCCGATTGGGAGACGACGCTCGCCTTGTTTCAAGACGAGTACCGGGTGCCGCTGCTGTCGCCCGCCGTCGCGGCGGTTTTGGGCACGGGCGGCGAGTTGATGTTGCCGGTGCTGCTGGTGCTCGGCCTGTTCGGGCGCTTCGGTGCGCTCGGTCTGTCGGTGGTCAACGCGGTGGCGGTCGTGAGCCTCGCGGACATCGCCCCCGCGGCCCTGCAGCAGCACGTCTTCTGGGGCAGCCTGCTCGCCGCTGTGGTGCTCTGGGGGCCGGGTAAATGGTCGCTCGACGGCTGGTGGTGGCCGCGCTTCGCAGGCCCGGCGCAGGCAGCCCAACAGGCCGCGCAGAACGTCAGAAGTCGCGCGGCCTGAAGTCGATCTCGAAGGAGGACGGCACCCGACCGTCGGTGTCGCGCGGTAGAACTTCGGTTTTCTCCACGGCACGCATCACGGCCTCGTCCCACGACTTGATGCCGCTGCTCTTGACCAGGCGCTGGCCGACGATGCTGCCGTCGGGGGCGAGTCGCACCTCGACCGTGGCCACCGCATTGGCCGGCGCTTCGTCGAAGAAGGTGATGTTGGGTTTGATGCGGGCCTTGACGCGGCCGGCCCAGTTGGCCGAAGGCCCCGCGCTTTGCGCCGCCGCTCCGGTGCTGCCCGGCGCACCGCTGGCGCCGGCTTCGCCCTGGATGCGTTTGAGGTTCTCGGTGCGCTGCTGCTCGATGCGGGCGCTGCGCTCGGCGTCGAGCTTCTTCTGCGCTTCTTGCTTCTCGGCCTCCCGCTTCTCGGTCTGCCGTTTATCGGCTTCGGCCTTGACGAGTTCCTGCTTGCGCTCGGCGGCCTTGCGCAGGCGCGCGGCTTCGCGCTCGTCTTCGAGGCGCTGCTTCTCGAGCAGCTTTTCCTTTTCTTCGCGCCGCTCGCGCACGATGTCGGCGTCGCGGCTCGGTGGCGGCGGGGGCTCAGTGCGCGCTGCCGGCTGGGGCGGCTCGGGCCTGGGAGCGGGCGGCGTGGGCACGGGCGGCTCGGGCTCGACGGCGCGCGGCGCGGCGGCCCGCGGCACTGCGGCCCAGAGTTCGGCTTCCGAGCCCACCGGCTCCATGCTGCGCCAGTTGATGTTGAGGCTCAGGCCCACCAACATGACCGCGTGCACCAGCACCGCCAGCGCCGTGCCGCGCGTGAGGCGGTCGCGTCGGCGCGGGCGCAGGTCGTCGGCAGTGAGGGCGATCATGCTGGGGGGCTGGCGGGTCCGCGCCCTCTCAGGTGCCCGTGGTTTTGACGGCCAGGCCCACGCGTTGCACGCCGGCTCGCTGCAGCACGTCCATGACCTTCACGACCTGCTCGTACTTCACGTTGCGGTCGGCGGCGATGATGACCGGCGCGTTCGCGCTGCCGCCTTGCAGCGTGTTCACGCGGGCGGCCAGTTCCTTGAGCGAGGCGCGTGCCGCGTCCTTGCCGTCCACGCGCAGGCGCAGGCTCTCGTCGGCGCCGATCACGACCTCGATCACCTTGTCGGGCTGGCGCTTGGCCTGGCCCACCGAGGGCAGGTCGACCACGCCGGTGGTGATGAGCGGTGCCGAGACCATGAAGATGATGAGCAGCACCAGCATCACGTCGATGAAGGGCACCATGTTGATCTCGTTGATGGTGCGTCGGCGTGAGCCGTGCCGCGCGCTGACAGAAGCCATGCGGGTGCGCTCCTCAGCCGGCCGGCGCGTGGCCGATGTTGCGTTGCAGGATGTTGGAGAACTCTTCGATGAAGGTTTCCAGCGTGATGGCGATGCGGTCGATGTCGCGCGCAAAGCGGTTGTAGGCGAGCACCGCCGGGATCGCCGCGAACAGGCCGATGGCGGTCGCCACCAGCGCCTCGGCGATGCCCGGCGCCACCGTGGCCAGGGTGACCTGCTGCAGGTTGGCCAGGCCGGTGAAGGCATGCATGATTCCCCACACCGTGCCAAACAGGCCCACATAGGGCGAGACCGAGCCCACCGAGGCAAGAAACGACAGGTGCGACTCCACCGTGTCGAGCTCGCGCTGGAAGCTCGCGCGCATGGCGCGACGCGCGCCGTCGAGCAGGGCGCCGGAGTCGGTGACGCGGCGCTCGCGCAGCTTCATGAACTCGCGCATGCCCGAGGCGAAGATGCGTGTCATGGGGCCGCCGCTGTCGGCCTTCTTGGCGGCGTCGGCGTACAAGTCCTGCAGGTTCTGG
The DNA here is from genome assembly GCA_031420735.1 of Methylibium sp. Taxonomy (GTDB): domain Bacteria; phylum Pseudomonadota; class Gammaproteobacteria; order Burkholderiales; family Burkholderiaceae_C; genus Methylibium. Next base: position 14 of record JANONH010000525.1, on the reverse strand, counting down.
CCCGACCAGAATTC
>JANONH010000524.1:0-3760 GCA_031420735.1 Methylibium sp. | reverse complement strand
TCGCTCATGCGCCAAGATCCCGACATCATCATGGTCGGCGAAATCCGCGACCTGGCCACCGCCGAGATGGCCATTCAAGCGGCGCTGACCGGCCACCTCGTTTTCTCGACCCTGCACACCAACGACGCCACCTCGGCCGTGACGCGGCTGGTCGACCTGGGCGTGCCGCCCTACCTCGTGGGCGCCACCGTCGTGGGCGTGCTGGCGCAGCGCCTCGTGCGCAACCTGTGCCCGGCTTGCAAGGAGCCCGACCCGGTCAGCAGCCGCAGCATGCTCGATGAAGCCGTCAAGCCGTGGGCGATCCGCGGCGATTACCGGCCCTTTCGGCCGGTGGGCTGCCTCGAGTGCCGCCAGACCGGCTTTCGCGGGCGCGGCGGGCTCTATGAGCTGCTGCTGATCGAAGACGCCATGCAGTCGAGCATCCACCCCACGCTCGACGTCGCCGCACTGCGCAGGCAGGCGGTGCTGGCGGGCATGCAGCCGCTGCGCCTGGCCGGCGCGATGAAGGTCGCCGAAGGCATGACCACGCTCGACGAGGTGCTGCGCGCCACACCGCGCTGGGAGTGATGGCGCGCCATGCGCAGGTGCCGAGCAGGCTCAACGTCTGCTCCTTGTCGACCGCAAGCGGGCCGTAGCGCCCGACCCTAGAATTCGCGCGACACCCAGCGTTTGCCCGAGGCGCCACCCAAGGAGACGACACGCGTGAAGATCAAGAGTCAACGCGACTTCGCGGCCGGCCTCATGTTCATTGCCATCGGTGCGGGTTTTGCCATCGGTGCCCTGAACTACACCTTCGGCAGCTCGGCCAAGCCGGGCCCGGCCTTCTTCCCCTTCGGCCTGGGCCTGCTCACGACGGTGTTCGGCGCCATGATCCTGTTCAAGTCGCTCACCATCGAGAGCGAGAACGGCGACCCGATCGGCGCCATCGCCTGGCGCCCGCTGGTGGTGCTGCTTGGCGCAGTGGCACTGTTTGGCTTCATGCTGCCGCGCCTGGGCCTGGTGGTGTCGCTGCCGGTGCTCGTGGTCGTGTCTTCCCTGGCGGGCGACGAGTTCCACTGGGGCGCTGCGCTCGTGAGTTCGGCGCTGCTTACCGCGCTGTGCTGGCTGGTGTTCGTCAAAGGGCTCGGCCTTTCCATCCCGCTGTGGCCGACCTTTATTGCCTGAGGACGCGCGCATGGACCTCCTGGACAACCTGCAGCTCGGTTTCGCCACGGCCCTGAGCCTGGAGAACCTGCTCTACGCCTTCTTTGGCGTGGTGCTTGGCACCCTGGTGGGCGTGCTGCCCGGCCTTGGGCCGACCGCGACCATGGCGATGCTGCTGCCCTCCATCTACGCGCTCGAGGCGACGCCCGCGCTCATCATGCTCGCGGGCATCTACTACGGCTCGCAGTACGGCGGCTCCACCACCGCCATCCTCATCAACGTGCCGGGCGAGTCGAGTTCGGTGGTGACCGCCATCGACGGCTACGCCATGGCGCGCCAGGGCCGTGCCGGCCCGGCGCTGGCGGCGGCGGGCCTGGGCTCGTTTTTCGCCGGCTGCGTGGGCACGCTGGTGATCGCGGCGTTTGCACCGCCGCTCACCGAACTGGCCTTCAAGTTCGGTCCGTGGGAGTATTTTTCGCTCATGGTGCTGGGCCTCATCGGGGCGGTAGTGCTGGCCTCGGGCTCGCTCATCAAGGCGCTCGCCATGATCATGCTCGGCCTCCTGCTCGGGCAAGTTAACACCGACGTCATCTCGGGCACGCCGCGCTACAGCTTTGGCATTGCCGAACTCACCGACGGCATCGGCTTCGTGGCCATCGCCATGGGCATCTTCGGCTTTGCCGAGATCATCGCCAACCTGGGCAAGCCGGCCGAGCACCGCGAGGTCTTCACCAAGGACGTGAAGGGCCTGTGGCCGACCCAGAAAGACTTCCAGGAGGCGTGGCCGGCGGTGCTGCGCGGCACGGCGCTCGGCTCCTTCTTGGGCGTGCTGCCGGGGGGCGGCTCCATCCTGTCGGCCTTTGCGGCCTACACGCTCGAGAAGAAGATCGCCAAAGACCCAAGCCGCTTCGGCAAGGGCGCGATCCAGGGCGTGGCCGGCCCCGAGGCGGCCAACAACGCGGGCGCGCAGACCAGCTTCATCCCGATGCTCACCCTGGGCATACCGCCCAATGCCGTGATGGCGCTGATGGTGGGCGCCATGACCATCAAGGGCATTCAGCCGGGCCCGCAGGTGATGACCAGCAATCCCTCGCTGTTCTGGGGGCTGATCGCCAGCATGTGGGTCGGCAACCTCATGCTGGTGGTGCTCAACCTGCCGTTGATCGGCATCTGGATCAAGCTGCTCACGGTGCCCTACCGCTTCTTGTTCCCGGCCATCCTCACCTTCTGCTGCATCGGCCTCTACACGCTCAACAACAACAACTTCGACGTCTACATCGCCGCGGGCATGGGCCTGGTCGGCTACGTGTTCTACAAGCTCGGCTGCGAGCCCGCGCCGCTGCTGCTCGGCTTCATCCTCGGCCCCATGATGGAAGAAAACCTGCGCCGCGCGCTGCTGCTTTCGCGCGGCGACTGGAGCACTTTCGCCACCCGCCCGCTCTCGGCCGGCTTGCTGCTTGCCGCACTCGGGCTCATCGTCGTCGTCATGCTGCCGGCGATCCGCAACAAACGCGAAGTGGCGTTTCACGAGACGGCGTAGCGGCGGGGCTGGGCGCTTTCCACAGCCCGCCCGGGCAGCTGAAATCGGTACTGCGCGAGGGCTCTGTGTGCGCGCTGCGGCGAGCAACGAATGCGCAGCGAATAAAGCCGCCGAAATCCGCTTGGCAACACTATCGATATTTGATAGTGTTGCGCGTTCAAGTCAGTTGCGAGGGGTCGTGCCATGCCGTCGAGCTACGTCATCGGGGATCATTTCGAGTCGTTCATCAAGGAACAGATTCAACAGGGTCGCTACGCGAGCGCGAGCGAGGTCGTGCGTGACGGCCTGCGCGCGCTCGAAGATCGAGAGAAACTGAAGGCGGTGAAGCTGGATGCCCTGCGCAGCGAAATACAGCGCGGCGCAGACAGCGGTGCAGGCGTTGCGGCTAAATCGGTCTTTGCTGCCGTGCGCAAGCGCATCGCAGAGGTGGGCGCAGGACCCGGCGGACAGTGAAGCTAAGTTTTTCCCCCGCTGCCCAGACGGATCTGATGGATATCGCGATGTACATCGCACAGGACAACCCGAAGCGCGCGCTCGCGTTCGTCGATGAACTGGAAGGCAAGTGCGAGGCACTTGGCGGCACGCCCGGTATCGGTACATCGCGACCCGAACTGGGGGAGGGCCTGCGGATGCTGCCGCATGGGCGCTATTTGATCTTTTACCGTGAAGTGAACAGGGGCCTGCGGATCGAGCGAGTCATGCACGGCGCGCGAGACATCGCCCATGACGACTTTGAAGCGAGTGATTCCCGTCGACCTTAAGCACCATGGATGACCCCTGCGCACGGTGCAGGCGCGCCTATCTCGCGTCGGCCAAGGTCCTCGCAATCAGGGCCGCATCGGGCCGCTGAGTGTCCCGCTGCGCGGTGAGGGCTTGCAGCTTGACTTGGTACTCGCGCACCGCGGCACGGTTGCCCGCCGCCTGAGCGGCCCGCATTGCGCCGGTCAGCCCGCGCAGGCGGTTGGGGTCGCGCCTGAGCGAGCGATCGAACTCCGCCTGTGCGGCGGCCGGTTTGTCGAGTGCCAGCAGCATTTCGCCGAGCAGCTCGCGCGAGGGCACGACGTTGCCTGGCGTCAC